>NZ_JASCPK010000078.1:0-27412 GCF_029959385.1 Pseudomonas sp. PS01303 | reverse complement strand
CCCGCCCTGACGCAGATCGCCTGTGGGAGCGAGCCTGCTCGCGAAAGCGGTCGATTATTCAACATTGATGTTGACTGACATGACGCCTTCGCGAGCAGGCTCGCTCCCACAGTTCGTTTTGCAGTGTTCTCCAAAGGGTTGTCTATGCTTGTCTGACACACACGGCAGACGAGGGATTTATGGACGATCCAGCCAGGAACTGAGCGTGACCGAGCGTTGGCTGGCGCCGAATCTGGGCTATGACATCTGATCCAGCCCTGACGCAACATCCCCTGTGGGAGCGAGCTTGCTCGCGAAAGCGGTCTATCAGCCAACACTTATGTTGAAGCCGATGGCCTCTTCGCGAGCAGGCTCGCTCCCACAGTTCGTTTTGCAGTGTTCTCCAAAGGGTTGGTTATGCTTTTCTGGCACACACGACAGACGAGGGATTTATGGACGATCCAGTCGGGAACTGAGCGTGACCGAGTGTTGGCTGGCGCCAAATCTGGGCTACGACATCTGATCACAGCGCCTTGAACAAACCCTCGGTAGAGCGTCTGCCTACCTAGGGTTCAAGCCCCCCCTCTTACACGCTGAACTGTTGCCGTTCAGTGTTGGTCAGCTCAAGCAGCAACCCGGTTTCCTGGGTTTTGAATTCCACCTCCAGCGCCCCGACTTCTGCCAGGTACGCCTCGGTTATCTCTGTATAACGATCTTCAAGCTCGCCCTGAATGTGCGCCTATTTATCCTTCAAAACGGCGAATCGCCCTGGGTATTTGCGCTTCAATTGGGCGATCCAGTAATCGCGCGTGACCAGATCCTCCACGAAGTCAGCCGACTGCTCGGCCGCAATCACTTCGGCGTAAGCGGTGTCCAGTGTGCCGGCGCTGACGTTGCCACTGTAGAGCATGTCTTTCGGCTGCCCCGGCAGATCCAGCCTGTCACCCAGACCAATCCGATACGCCAGCCGCACTTCCGCCGGATCCGGCCTGCCCCCTCGTGCCTGGCGTCGCAGCACATCGCGATCGGCAATTTTTTCAATTCGGCCGAGGCGAAACAGTTTTCTACCCAGTTTGAACAGCACACTGTCCTGTTGATTGAGAGGCGTGGATTTGACGGTATCGAACTCGAAAACCTTCACCTCAATATCGCTAAACAACAGGATGCGCCCGTCACCGCAGGTCTGCGCCGATTGCGCCATCGCAAAGACCGTGCGCCTCAAGCTTTCATCGCTGTCGGCGGCTTTCAACACGCGATGTACGCGGCGTGTGAGGTCAGTGCGCCGCAGTGCAAAGTCCTTGGTGCCTTCCATGCGGTCGAGCAGATTGAAGAATGCCGCACTGTCAGGCTGCTGCTCAAAATCGCGCCAGATTCGTGTCAGTTCCTGAGCGTCATTTGACGCTGGATCAATCCAGCGCTGACGCGCCTCGTCACCGGTGACATGGCCGACATCCACCTCTTCATCACTGAGCGGCGACGTATCACTGCCGAAAATGCTGTCAGCCTCCTCACTGTCCAGCACCTCGTCGAGCTCTTCGGCAGACCAGCCCATGATGGTTTCACCGGGGTTAATATCGTTGCGCAGCATGATCAGGCTTTGGCCGCTCAGACTGTCATTGCTCGATAAATCCACGCCGGCCCTCAATCGGCTGTAGCGCTCACTCATCAATGCATGGGGGACGGCTTCGAGCATGTTGTCTCGCAGATTCAGCGTTGTGAGCGAAGGCAGTTCGAGCACTCCTTCAGGCCACGCTACCAGACGATTGGTTTGCAGATTGAGTGCCCCAAGCTGGGCGAGTGGACTGACGTCCAGCGATTCCAGCCAGTTGTGCGACAGATCCAGCGACTGCAACTGAGTCAACGTCGCAAGTTGCGTTGTCAGTTGTGGCGTCGATCTCAACTGGTTTCCCGAGGCCGACAGGTGCTTGAGGTCGTTGATCGCAAAAACAGGTGCGGGCAGGTTCGCCAGAAGATTGCTGTTTAGCTCCAATGTATGGATGCCTTGGAATGCCCCGAGAAAACCGTCCAGGCCCTGCTCGCTAATAAAAACCTTGTTCAGTTTCAATGTACCGACATGAGAGAAATCCCCTGCCAGCGTCGGCAAATCGCCTAAGGGGTTCTCGGACAGATCAAGGGTCAAACCGGCGCTACCCCGCTCGGCCGCAGGTAATCCCCGCAGATTCTGCCGCCAGCACGCCAGTATCTGATCGGCGGCTTTGCGCCGTTCCACAGCGCTGACCCAGAGCGGCAGACTCATTTCCCGCAACTGAAACGGCGGCTGAGTGATCCATTGGTTCAGGGATTCGGTCAACGTCTGAAACTGCATGTCCCAATGATCCATCCGGGCGAACAACGCTCCAGCCCCGTGACTCAGTGACAGATCATCAACCGCCTGCAACGCCTCGGAGTCGCGCAGATCCGGGTCAAGCCTTTGCAGGCGTGCCTTGGCCGTCATTCTCGCCAACTGCTCTGCAGACTCCACTCTCAGCGGCAACAACAGCTCCGGAAACTGGCTGACCAAGGGCGGAAAATACGCGGGGCCGCCCAAGGTGAAACCCTCACGCAAGTCAGTTCTGGAAATGCCCATTGGCGCAAATTCATGACTCTTGGCCAGCAGATCGTGTCGGGCCTTGGTCGTCAGTCGACATCCTCCCAGATCGACCTGGAGCTGGTCATGCCCGCTGAACACGGCCTCGGGTACATTCACGACTGCGCTGTTGTTCAGCTCCAGCCGGGTCAGCGCAGGCAACTCCAATACGCCCTCGGGCCAAGCAGCAAGCGCGGTGTGGCCCAGACGCAAACGCTTCAGCCCTCGTAAAGTCGTAACGTTCAGCGACTCGACGCGGTTGTAGCGCAAATCGAGGGTTTCCAGACCTGACAATCCGTTCAAACGTGCCTGTAGCGAGGGTGTGATGGTCAGATAATTGTGCTGCAGCCCCAGGTCTTTCAGCTTTGGCAGTTGTTTGAGTGTCGACGGCAAATCGAACAGCTGATTGCGGCTCAGATCCAGCGTCCGAAGCTCGCTGAAGTGCGGCAGAAATTGATTCAAAGCATCAACCGGGGCCACGACTTCCGACAACTTGAGCGCCAATACGTGGGAAAAATCCGTGGTGGCCAACGCGGATAAATCAGGCAGGTCACCCAGTGCTGCCCCTGACAAGTCCAGTATCAACACGTTGTCAGGCGCAACAACCGGCAAGGGGAGCGAGGTGGATGATCCCGGTCGCGGCTCGGCATTTACAGAGGCGTCCCCAGCCAGGCCGAAGCGTTGGCGCAAGCCCTCACGCCAGGATTCGCGAATCAGTCGAGCAGCGTTCCGTCGGGCATTCAGATCGACAGTCCGGCCGTTGACGATGGCCAACCGTTCCTGCCAGTCGGTCAGTTGCCCGGACAGCATTTGCAGATCCTGGCGCAAAGCATTGATGTGATCGAGTACCGCCCGGCCCGACAGCCCTCGCGCCTTGATTTGTCTAAGCGCGGCGGCGGAAAGATCGCTGCCGCAATCCATCGCAATCTGCAGTGAGTCGCGACTGTAACGCTCGAGTATCTGTTCGCTGTCCAGCACGTGCGCAGGGTTGTCTCGTACGTATTCATAGGCTTTGACGAACTGTTCAGCGTCGAGCCTGGCCCAGTTGAGATCCAGCCCGCGCCACAGCTTTTCGTGACCTGCGTACAGCTCGGCAGGCAACGCCTTGATGTTGGCGTGTCGCAGGTTCACTTGTTCAAGCCCGGGCAACTCCAGAATGCCTTTGGGCCAACGCTCGAGAGTACCCGCCACATTCAATGCGCGCAGTCGGGGCAATTGGCTGACATCCAGCGCACTGGATATTCCGCGCAACGTCAGACTTTCCAACTGCGGCATGACATTCACCAGCGACTGCGCCGCCTCACTGAACTCGCTACCGAGATTCCCCCCCAGCAACAACTCACGAATACCGGGGAGCATTTTGAGCTTCTCGGCCAGCCGTGCCGACTGCAGGGGATCCCACACATACAGCTCAAGTGAACGGATGTTAGGAAACTGCCGCATCAACGATTCGCTGCTTTGACTGAGCAAACTGTCGACACTCAATTGCACACTGCTCACGTGAGGGAAATGTGCCGTCAGCTCTGGCAACACGCCGGCGTTCCCCCAATCCAGATGGATCCCGGCCGGGACATCGACCAGCCCCCGCAGCCGCCAGGCGTCCTTGACCATTTGCGCCGTTTGTTGACGGGCCAACGATGCGCCCCCCTCGGCGCTCCACTGCTCTAGTTGAATGGCAAGCGTCTCGTACTCCATGGCGCGCAGGTTGAGCAAATGCACAATTTGCGTCTCGGTACTTCCACCGAGCAGCAGATGATGGATCATCATCTGCGCCGACTCATCTGAAAAGTCGGGGTAGAGGTCGCGCACCCTTGAGGTCAACGATAGGTTGACCATTGCACTCGCCCCACGACCGCTCAACGGGTAGCCAATGCGACCATCAACCAGGCGTGTCGGCGACTTGAAGCGTCGACCGGGTGCGTTCGGAAATAATGTTTCGAACATTTGATTGCGATGCCTCTGCGCATATTGGCTCAGCAGGCTTTGCAACTCGGCGCTCTGCCCCACGTTCGGCAGCCCGAGCCTTATACGTGCATCGTCCGGCAAAGCGTGCATCAACGACTGATGAAAGTTGTCGCCCTGCTGCGGCACACTGTTTAACGCATTGCCCTGGCTGTCGAAGGCTTGAAATTGCCCGGTCTGGTGGTGTTGACCACCCTCGGTGACCAGGTATTTGACGTCTTCGGCCGAATCGTTGCCGATACTCGCAAGGATCTTGCCGGTGCAGTCGTGTTGACGTACCTCCAGACGCAATGATTGCGGCCAGCCTGATTGTTTCTCCAAAGCCCGCAGGGCCAGACGCTGACTGTCGAAAGACGCCAGGCCTGGCTGCTGCATGCCCGCCAGCGCCCGGTTCATTCGCCCGACTCTGGCGCGAGTGCGCGCCTTGAGCAAGAGACTCACCGGTAGCCGTCCGCTACGTTCGATCAGCCGGCGTTCCTGAACCGTCGCGGCGCTCAACACCTCTTGTGCGGCGTCATTCGACAGACTCGGAAAGGTGCCTTGCAGTTGTTTGATTTCAGGCGTCAGCGCCGTTTCGACGGGAACACCATTGCGAAACTGGCGCAAAGTATCGGACAAGACCGAGGGCATGGATTGGTGGTCGATGTGCATTTTGCGCAGCACGCTGTCGTCGACCCCACTGATTCGCGCGATGTTCTCCAACGCTGCCGTATCCAGCCCATCGGTTACGTGGCCCAGCCGTCTCAGCAGCGTCGTCCGATCCCATTGCAGCGGGCGCTCGAAATCGTGTCGCCAGGCGCCCTGGCCATTGGAACGCAGCGCTGGCTGATAAGCATTCGGGTCGCTCGGATGCTTGAGGCGCCAGCGGCCGAGGGTCGAGTCAAAAGTTTGTTCATACACCTCGTCCTCAAGGCGGATAAACGTTCTGCTACCCACTGCATATTGCCCAAATGAATTGGGTTCGAGCGTGGACGGCAACACAACCGAGCTTCTGTACTGCGCAATACCCGGCCGCCAGAGTTGCTCGTCACCGAACGGCAGTTTGACTTTGACCATCCCGTCGACAAACGGCGTCGAGAGGATTTTCGGCACTCTGCTTGCGGCCGCGCCGAGCACGGCCATAAACGCCAGATTGGCTGCGACAGCGCTGAGATAACTCCATGCCTGATCACTGTCGCCAATGCTCCAGGCCTGCGCTCCGTGGTAGACGTCCAGCGTTAATTGTACGGCCATCACGGCCATCATCACTTCGCCCAGCCCTGGAATAAAGAACGCTGCGACGTTCAGTATGTTCAAGCCCCATTCGGCATAGTGCGCCAACCGCGCATACCAGGCGTCATGGTCGACGGTGGCAGTCGGTACCGCCAATTGCGCGGAGGATTCTTTCAGGCGCGTCTGGTGGCGGGTGTACAACTCGTCGAACAAATTCTCGGCAAAAAAACTTTCCGCCAGGTCCAGCACCGGGTCGTCTCGATAAACCCGTTGATAGATCCCGTCGAAATGCCCGAACAACGTTTGTTCACGGTGTGGTGCATCTGGATCCCACTTCAGCGTTTGCAACGCTGACTGAACGCTGCCGAGAAACCTGCCAGCGTCGCCATGCGGGAAGAGACGTAGAAACGAACGCTGATAAGCGGCGTCTCGCAGGCGCAACGCGAGATCCCTCTCGAATGCCCTGAGCGAGGCGTACTCTTTGATTGGCGCCACCGGGTCGCCCGGTATGCAGACGATGACTCGAGAGTCGGTATAACCGAGAACGCTGAACAGGTTGGTGCCGGGATTGCTCAAGCTCAGGTCAATTTTTTTCTGTTTACGCCGATTCGCGCCAAGTACGAACATTTCGCTGGCAGGCAGGCCCAGAACATGCAACTGGCTAAACACAACGGGTTCGTCGTCCAGCGTCGTCGCCGGCTCTTCGTTGAGTACGCCGAGCACTGCCAGGTAGGCGGTCGGGCTCAGCAGCGACTTCAGGCGAGCAATGTGCGCATGGGCTCTCAGGCTTTCTTTCCACGCTTCGATGGTCTGTGCTTTGACCGTCGCAGCGGTGTCGGCCGCATCAAATATCGCCGCCAAATGCTGCTGATATTGCTTGCCGATATCCAGCTCGCGGCATAACAGTGCAAATTCGCCGGGTTTGATCGCCAGCTTCTTGATTCTGTAGCACTGGGAGTGGCCGAATTTGGGGTAATACCAGCCATAAGGTCCGTCATTTTCATCAACGATGGGCGCCCTCTCCCCCTGTTCCGCGATGATGTCTGTTTCAGCGAAGGGCTGCTCGTCGGCAAAATTTCGTAATGCCAATTGCAGCAGGTTTTGATCGGTGATGAGCCTGTCGCGGTAAAGCTCGGTGTAAAGCCAGGTATTGGCCGTATCGACCTTGATGCCAAACTTTTCAAGCAGCGCGTCTTCGAGCAAGGGTTGCGCAAATTCGACGACACCCTTGAGCCCTTTTAGGGTTTTCGCCAGATTTTGACTGGACGTGCGGCTGCGTTGCTGAGTGTCGCGCACGATTTGCCGTTGCACCTCGGTCAGCGCTTCAAACCACTCAGGCATCGCCCCTTCGGGCAAACCTCCGGGTGTTCTTGCCTGATCCAGCTGCTGGATATTTGCACGACTGAAGTGACGCAACCTTTGTTGCAGTTTGTGTTTAACGAATGGCGTGTGCAGGCCCTCTTGCCGGCCCGATAGGAGTGCTCGCATCTGAAATCCTGACGGCTTGTAAATGAGACGTCAGTTCATCACCGGCGGCGCTGGCGATGGCGGTACATATATATATGCCGTCACTTTTGTCAGCGAGCCACAGAGAATTAATTAGCTATGCTTGCTGTTCACACTGTGATGACGAGGGATTTATGGACGATCCAGTCGACAACAAACCGCCGACCTTCTGGCAGATGCTGCACAGCGTCATGGCGGCGGCGTTTGGCGTGCAAAGCGGCAAGAATCGGGCAAGGGATTTCACCCATGGCAAGCCCAGCCATTTCGTGGTGCTGGGGATTTTGTTCACGGCCGTATTCGCGCTGACGTTGTTTGCCATCGTCAAACTGGTGCTGCATTTCGCCGGAGTTTGACGGGGGTTCAGCGCATCAGGGTTTGCAGGTTGAACGGGTAACGATAGGAATCCGGTTGCCCCTTGGCGGACAGCTTGCGGAAATGCACGCCGTAGTCCGGTGAGTCGCCCATGGCCAGCATTTGCCGAGCCTGGGACTTGTCGATCAGTTGCAGCAAGGGGATTTGCCGATCGCTGCCGCCGTAGCGGTTCAGATCCACGCCCTTCTCGTAGTCGTGTAACTCGACCAGCGCCCAGCCGCCCAGCGTGAAATGGCCGCCGACCAACGCACTCAATTGACCGTCGACGAACGCCTGCAATGCCGCCGGTGAAGTGTTGACCGCACTGAACAACGCATCCTTGCCCGGGACTTTGCCGGTTTCGGCGTAGGCACGCATCGCCCCGAAGGCCATTTCATCGTTGGCCGACCACACCAGCGAAACCTTTGGATAGCGGCCGAATAGTTGTTTCGCCTGTTCGTAGGCGCGCTCTTGAGTCCAGCCGCTGTAAACCAGTTGGCGCAAACGCACGTGAGGATGCTCGGCCAACGCACGCTGCATGCCGTGCTCACGCAATTGCGCTGACGGGGTGATTTTCAGTCCGGAGAACGCCAGCATTTCAATCTGCTCACCCGCTGCCACCGGCGGATGCACACGGATCAGCTCCTTCATCATCAAGTAACCGCCCTCCTCGTCGTTCGGCACCAGACTGCCGATCTGATCGCCGCGCTCGCCGACTAACGCCTGTTGATCCGCCGTCAACGCGTTATTGACCATGAACAGCTTCACGCCACTGTTGTGAGCCAGGCGCAGAATTTGCGGCGCGATGTACTGTTCGTTGACGAAAATCAGGTAGTCGGGACGATTGGGCCCTTGCAGCGCGATGCGCGCCTGAGCGAGGGTCAGCTCTGGCTGACGTTGCGAATAGAGGATGTGCAGATCAATGCCGAGGTCGCGAGCGGCTGCCTGCATGAACTGCGAATAGCTGACCCAGAAGGCTTCCTGCGTCGAGCCCGGATTGAGGAACAGCACAGACTCCGCTCGCGCAGCGGTTGACAATAGCGCGCTGAACAGCAGCAAGCCGAGGTGCAAAAACTTCAACATGAGTCATCCGGGCCCAAGAAAAAATGGCCGCGCATTATAGCCCTCGAATCATCGGCTATTGGTGCCTGATCCCGTTTTTGTCCGACAATCGTCGCATGCGGGGCCCGGATGAGTCGTTTACTGATGGCTGACCCAGAATACCGCTGTCCCTACTACGAGAATGATCAGGAACAAAATGGCCCACGCATCGACGCTACTGTCGCTTTTTCTTGCCTTGGTCGGATTGCTCATTGCATCGCCTCTTGTCGGTTTTATCGGTGATTGCAGAAAGACTCGACCACAGTTAAGACGATGATTGTCCGCACTACAAATGTGGATTAGTTGACAGTGATTCTCGTTAGGCGTTTTGGTTCTTTACATATACTCAAACATCACTTTTGCGCATAACCCCAAACAGGTATATTGCCCCGGCTCCGTTAGGGAGAGCGCGGCCGTGCGCGCAGAATTGCAGAGGCACAATCGGACTCCAGCAAGCGAAAACGCAGTGCTACTCCGAATGGCCCAAGCCTGAGAACAGGACTTATATGTACGTATACGACGAGTACGATCAGCGGATCATCGAGGACCGCGTCAAGCAGTTCCGTGATCAGACCCGACGCTATCTGGCAGGTGAGCTGAGCGAAGAAGAATTCCGCCCCCTGCGCCTGCAAAATGGCCTCTACATCCAGCGTTTTGCGCCGATGTTGCGTGTGGCGGTGCCTTACGGCCAGCTGACGTCGCGTCAGATGCGCATGATGGCCAAGATTGCCCGCGACTACGACAAGGGCTACGCCCACATCAGTACGCGGCAGAACGTGCAGTTCAACTGGCCGGCGGTGGAAGACATCCCGGACATTCTGGCTGAACTGGCCACCGTGCAGATGCACGCAATCCAGACCAGCGGTAACTGCCTGCGCAACGTCACCACCGACCAGTTCGCCGGTGTCGCCGCCGACGAAGTGATCGATCCGCGCCCATGGTGCGAGATCGTCCGTCAGTGGACGACGTTCCACCCGGAATTCGCCTACCTGCCGCGCAAATTCAAAATCGCCGTCAACGGTTCGACCGCTGACCGCGCCGCCATTGAAGTCCACGACATCGGCCTTGAGCCGGTGCACAACGCCGCTGGCGAACTGGGCTTCCGTGTGCTGGTCGGCGGTGGCCTCGGTCGTACGCCAGTGGTTGGCGCGTTCATCAACGAGTTCTTGCCATGGCAGGACCTGTTGAGCTACCTCGACGCCATTCTGCGTGTGTACAACCGCTACGGCCGTCGCGACAACAAGTACAAGGCGCGGATCAAGATCCTCGTCAAGGCACTCACGCCTGAAGTGTTCGCGCAGAAAGTCGACGCGGAAATGGAACACCTGCGCGGTGGCCAGACCACGCTGACCGAAGCCGAGCTGCAGCGTGTGGCCAAGCACTTCGTCGATCCGGACTACAAGGCCCTGGAAAACCAGACCGCTCAGTTGGCCGACCTCGACAAAGAGCATCCGGGTTTCGCCCGCTGGCGTACCCGCAATACCCTGGCGCACAAGAAGCCGGGTTATGTCGCCGTGACCCTGTCGCTGAAGCCAACCGGCGTTGCCCCGGGCGACATCACCGACAAGCAGCTCGACGCCGTCGCCGATCTGGCCGACCGCTACAGCTTCGGTCAACTGCGCACCTCGCACGAACAGAACATCATTCTCGCCGACGTTGAGCAGAGCCAGTTGTTCACCTTGTGGGGCGAATTGCGCGAAGGCGGTTTCGCCACACCGAACATTGGTTTGCTGACCGACATCATCTGCTGCCCTGGCGGTGATTTCTGCTCCCTGGCCAACGCCAAGTCGATCCCGATCGCCGAATCGATCCAGCGTCGTTTCGACGACCTGGATTACCTTTTCGACATCGGTGAGCTGGATCTGAACATCTCCGGTTGCATGAACGCCTGTGGTCACCACCACGTCGGCCACATCGGCATCCTCGGCGTGGACAAGAAAGGCGAAGAGTTCTATCAGGTCTCCCTCGGCGGCAGCGCCAGCCGTGATGCGAGCCTGGGCAAGATCCTCGGCCCTTCCTTCGCTCAGGAAGTCATGCCTGACGTGATCTCGAAGCTGATCGACGTGTACGTTGAACAACGTACCGAAGACGAGCGCTTCATTGACACTTATCAGCGTATTGGCATCGACCTCTTCAAGGAACGCGTCTATGCAGCGAATCATTAAGAACAACGAAGTCGTCGACGAAACCTGGCACTTGCTGCCAAAAGATTTCAACATCGACGAGATCAGCAATTGCGACGACTTGATCGTGCCGTTGCAACTGTGGCGTGAACACAGCCGCATGCTCAAGGCCCGCGACGGTGGCCTGGGTGTCTGGCTGGACGCTGACGAAGAAGCCGAAGAAATCGGTGAAGACGTTGCCGAGTTTCAGGTGATTGCCCTGAACTTCCCGGCATTCACTGACGGCCGCAACTACTCCAACGCCCGTTTGCTGCGCGACCGTTATGGTTTCAAAGGCGAACTGCGCGCGATTGGCGATGTGCTGCGCGATCAACTGTTCTACATGCACCGCTGTGGTTTCGACGCCTTCGCTGTGCGCCCGGACAAAGACCCGTACGAAGCCCTTGAAGGCCTCAAGGACTTCTCGGTGACCTATCAGGCTGCCACTGACGAGCCGCTGCCGCTGTTCCGGCGCCGCTGATCCTTTAAGTCGTAACACCCAAATCTGAAACCGGAGCTGATCCGGTTTCAGATTTTTTTTGCGTTGAATAGGCTGAGACTTACTCGATTACGGCAAAGGTCGGTACATCAATCGGTGCCGGGAGAACAGCGAAGCGATCCAGCGCCGCCTGTGTCAGACGGGTAAACAGTGCTCTGCGCAAATTGGCGCTGTTTTCGGTAATCGCCGTCATTCGCACCGAGAGCTGCTCGCGGTTTAACTGCGTCAACCGATCGAGATTGAGCAGGGCAAGTTTTGCGTTGATGTCGATTGCATCGAATGGCTCGTGGTAAGCCCTCTCCAGGTACTCCACCCAGATCGGATGGGTTTTGAGCGATTCGAGCAACGCCCCGCTCTGCTCCTCGCGAATGATCTGCTCATAAACCAGGTCGAGCGTTTGCCGGGTGACCTCAACGTCCAGTCGCTCGTTGATCGCCGTCGGCTGACCAAGAAGATCGAGACGCTGCGCCAAGCCCAAACGGAACGCAAAACTGACCTGTCTCGCATCCTCTGCGGTCAAAGTTTCTGTTAGCTGACGGGCGACGATATTTTTGTGCGCCTCCTTTTCAACGGCTCGCAATCGAAACAGCCCCCGTAGCAAACGCAAAAATTGACGCTCCAACTGGACGTCACCCCGTCGCGCAACGTTCAAGGCCCTATAGCATAAAACCGTCACGGCAAGATCACTGAATTGCAGCGAGCAATCGTCGATGCTTCTCGCATCCGCATCGGCCATGCGAAATAAAGCACGGCGCAATGCCGCATCCTCAGCCGCCGAGGTTATGACACCCCAGACCCTTTCTCGTAACGTGGTGAATGCCAATCGATAGTCAACGGTATAACGCAAGCGGATCAGCAAACTGAAGAAACGCCGGGAATAAGGCTGCAGGAACACCGAACGCCATAACCGCTGGCGGGTTAGCATCAACGGGCCTGTAACACCGATCAACCAGATCGAACTCATCGACTCGTCCACCAATACCCGGGCTACCAGGTCGGTTTGTCCCAGTGAAAGAAGTCCGAAGTTGATCTGATTGCGGCGCTCATAGGCAGACAGCCGCGTCAAGGAATCAGCGGAAAGCGGATTTCCCCGAATATCGGTGCCCTGATTCAATACATCGGTGCTGACCAATACGTTCTGCGGAACCTCCACAATCCGGTTGTCACGCAGATCCAGTGTTCTTAACTTCGGCAGTCCCTCGGTGCCCGTTGGCCAGGTGCTGATCCCGGTATCGCGCAATCCCAGATGTTCAAGCAACGGCAGGCGCGAGACGTCGGGACAGCGTCCCAGGTCAGGGTTGAAGCTCAACTCCAGACGTTTGAGTGAGCTCATCCGAGCCAATTGCAAAGCCGACTCCTCTGTCAGGTAAATCCGGTTTTCGTTCAGCTCCAATGTTTCAAGCCTGGTCATCCCGCTGATGGCGACTGGCAAACGTGTCAATTCATTACCTGCCAGAGACAGTTCCCGTACCTTGGTAAAACCAGCAAGAAACTGGCTGATTCCCGCTCCGGCGCCAATATGGGCGATGTTCAATGCGCCCACGTGACTAAAGTCTGCCGGCAGAACCGGAAGCTGGCCGAGCACCAGTTCGGGCAACGACAGTTCATAAAGGATTTCTTGCGACATCGGAATCCGCGGCGTTTCTCGGCGCCAGCATCGAATAATCTGAATCGCCGCACGAAACCTGGCCAGTTTCGTGACCTTGATCCGGGGCCCGTTCAGCCCCTGGTGCCAGCTTTCACGCATGATCCATCGCTGAAGGATGTCTCGCAGGTTGAAAAACTCGACACGCAAGTGTTCCAGCTTTCTGAGGGCCAGCATCTCGTCCGCCCCAAGGCTTTGCAAAAAGGCGTTGATCTGTTCATTGGAATGGGTCGGATAAAGCTCCTGCGCGCGTTGTTTCAACGCAACCGCATCGGAACGTGGCATATCGTTGACGGGCGCGCGGCTCAAAGACTCTGGTTGCACGCGATCCGCCAGGCGCATCGGCGATGTGTAACCGCTGCGCACTGGCGAGTTGCTCAAGGTTAAATGCGCAACTTCGCGCCGCCGCAACGCCGTGGCAGTAATCTTGTGTCGCAACGATGTGACACCATCGATTGTTGCTACCCCCAGCGCTTCACGGCGCTGCGCTGACATTCCTTGCCACAGAGCCTGAAAGTAATGCTCACGCGTTCGCCCGAGCAGAAGCGCGACTTGTTCGAACTGTTTGTTCAACACTTCATAAGCGTAGCCATGGGCAAGCAGTTGCATATGCTCTGGCGCCTCTTCGCTGCCGAGCACGGCCACCACATCATCGGAACGGGTACCGTCGAGTATTTTTACGTAGAGGCCATCCTTCCAGCCAGGCGAATGCTCAAGGGCATCCAGCACTAAACGGTTGGTGTCCGTTGTTGCTGCCGCATCCAGATACAGCCCTTCAAAGGCGCGGATCTCACGAATCACCTGTAAATACCGGCGCGCTTCTTCGGCCTGACGAAGCGGGACATGACCCGCCTCCAGTTCGAGCAGTTCATGGGCGTCTGCATACCACACCAATTCATTGGCAAAAGACGCAGGCAGCTCGGAGAACATATCCACCAGCAGCGCAGACTCCCGACTCAATGTCGGCGCGTTACGTTGGTAAAGTTGCTCGAACAGTTTGTAGTTGGCGCTGATAGCGTGTTCTTGCATGACCTGCCGCAACGCCTGCTGCTGTCCGTTTTCAGCACTGACGGTCGATAACAGCTCGCTGCGCTCGGATTCGCTTAATGCCGCAAGGACATCACGGTAAAGGTGCCCCTTGGCGAACGCGTCGTGGCGCAGGGTGATATAGCGGGTAATCGACTGTGCGCCAGCGAAGCTTTTCAACGTCTGTCCGGTCGCGTCAGTGATGCTCAGTGCCGTGTGCAGCGGCCATCGTTGCAAACTTGTCAGCAGATACAGTTGCAATTCGAAGTCAGCCTGCACCGCCGTTGGCAGCGCCCCCAGTTGCTCGATAAATCTGCGCACCTGCACGTCCGTGTCGAATCGTTGCACACTGTCGATCAGCGCAGCCGGCGGGCGGCGGCGATCAAGGATCGCCTGGCGCAACTCGTCGTCCTGTACCCCGCTCGCGGTCATGGCATCCATGATCAATGCGTCATCCAGCAGGCTCTCGCTGTAGCCAAGACGACGCAGCAGTGTCAGGCGATCCCATGCTTGGGGTAACTCGCAATCATGTCGCCAGGCACCAAAGTCATTGGTTTCAAGTAAAGGGGCGTAATCCTCCCGAAGGGAAGATGGCGGCTGCACCTCCCACATCTCGGTGTCGATCTGCGGACGCACGGCGTACACATGAGCACCTAGTTGCAAATAGGCCTGCCCGGCAAGCCAGCGCAGTCCTCTTTGATCGGTACGCAACCCGTCAGGCAATGTCACACGCTGGCGGTAAGGGACGAGATCCGGGTTCCATAATCGCGTGAGGCCAGCGGACAGTTTGACTTCGCGAAGCCGTGCGACAACCCCGGTTCCTTTGATTGTTCTATAGGCCGATGAAATGACCAATTGACCGGCCGCCAGTGCCGCTGCAAGGATCAGGTTTTCCGTGGTGTCGAAGAAATACTCTGTCGCCTGTTCCTGATCACCTCTTGCCCAGCTGTCGATGCCCAGATAGACGCCACGCAACAGCTGAAAAGCGGTCACTGCCATCAGAATTTCGCCCACCCCCGGGATAAACGAAGCGGCAAACAACGCCAGATCGATGCCGACCGTTTCGTACGTTTCGAGCCTGGCAAGGCGTTCTTTCTCGTCCTCATCGTCGGTCGGTACCACCAGCAAGCGAGCGGTACTCTTGACGAGTGCGAGGCGCTGAAGAAAGAGCCCCTGTAAACCGTCTCCCTCCAGGTCCACGGCAGTTACCGGAAGATAAATGCTCTCTTTGGGCAATGGCGAGCCGCCGGAAGGTTCAAGCAACCGTTGTTTTAACTGACTGCGAAACTCGACCTGCTCTCCCAACGCGACGAAACGTGCAAAGTAATGATGGAACGTCGATTGGCGTAAGCGGGCGCTGAGCCGCACTTCCATTTTTTGAAACGATGAGAACTCCTGGATGGACTGTTCAGGGTCGCCAGGAAGGTAGAGCACACAGCGCTTGTCAGCAGTTTTCAGTTGCAAAACCATCACACCATAGATCGTGCAGTCCAGCAGCTTGATGGTGTGCAGGCTGAATGCCGCTTGAGATAAGCCCGCCGCCTCACCGTGCTGTAATGCTTCACACAGGCGCTGATGGGTGTCTGGAGAAATGTGCTGTTTCATGAGCGCGAGCTGCAAATCGACCTCAAAACTGCGTCGCGAATGGGCCACGCAGGCTTTGCGTGTTTGCGGATCTTTCTCGAGGATCTGCTCCAGGTGCTGTTGATATTGCTTGCCCAGGTCAAGCTCGCGGCATAGCAGCGCCAATTCATGAGGCTGCAGTGGCAGGACTCGATTGCCGCGCCCGGTAACGCTCTCGGGGAGGTAGATCAGCGACCGCGCATGGTAATTTTCAGCACGGGTTTCCTCCGATGTGAAGTTCTCGCACGCGGCCACCACCAGGTCTCTGGCGATCGGGAGCACAAGCTTCTTCCTCAGCCCCAACAGGCTTGAGGTGGATCTGACGTGCTGAAAAACGGCGCCGGTGATGTCCAGCGGCTCCTTGATTTTTTCCGACAACGCCTTGGTCAGTTTTTCAGTGGCAAACCGGTTGGGATCCCGCAGTTTCTCCAGGGCGGTGCGTGCCTCGTCCCTGGTGGCAAAGCTGGCGATCAATCCGTCATAGAGCGCCTTGCGCTGTGCCGGACTACTCTGGATGAACCAGGCAGGCCACTGCATTTTTTTGAAAAACTCGAAGAAAACCCCCTGTTGTTCAAGCGTCATTGCCATTGGCGTACTCATGATGAAGCCCCTCCATCAAGCCTTGGTCGTTTCACCGATGACGCAATAAACGTGGCTATTCGTTCTTCGAGCCGGGTAAAACTGGCAAACGGATCATGGCCGTCCAGCGGCGACCATCGCACTTCCTGGAACAAATACCGGCACAACGCGGGAGAGGTATCCATCTCCTCAATCATCTTCCAGACACGAATTTGCAAAGGTGCGTAGTCGACGAGAAAGTCCGCTGTACGGGTCATCCACTCAAGCGTGCCAAAGAATCGATCCCCTCCCGGCATGACCGCTATCCGCTCCCAGCGTGCGCTGAACAGTTCTGCGCGCTCGACCGATAACCCCTTCGTCCATGCACCCGGCAGAAAAACCGTGTGCGTCGGCTTGGCCATCCACACATTGATACCGCTTTGCTGACGATGCTCCACCACCCAGCGCAAACTGTCGGGATCACTTAGCGGGTTGCCGGACAGCAGCACGTTACCCTCCGCCACCGACTGTCGGCGCACGGCTTCGGGTATACGGGTAAGCCGGTTATCGCGCAGATCCAGACGCCGTAAGTAGGGGTAGTCGAAAATGCCGATGGGACTCGTAGTGAGGCCGGTGCCGCGCAGCTTGAGCTGATTCAATTGCGGCATGCCCATCAGCAGCGGCGTGACACCCAGTGGGTTATCACTCAGGTCGATGATGCGCAGTCGCTTCAATTCAGCGATTTTTCCAGCGGTCTCGTCCGTTAGAACCAACCCGGTTGAACTCAGATTGAGAATCTCCAGTTGGCTCATCTGGCTGATCGCTGGGGGCAATCGGCCAACCTCCTGGCCCAGCTCATTGAAAAGGCGTAAATCGACGCCCCTCATGCCCAGCCAGCGCAGGTTTGGGAAAGATTCGAGGAAGCCGTTGATACTGCCCCGCTGAGTCACTCGAAAATAAGGCATCGACAGCGAGATGACGTCGCGAAATTTGATGTTGAGTTGCGGCAAACTATGCATGGGATCGAAATCCATGCCCAGATGAAAACCGACAAACCGGCCATCCTCGTAGACTCGACTATCAGGGTCACCGCGTCCTTGCCAAAGGGCAATCAACTCTTCGGCCAGCTCGTGGCGGATCTCACGCTCCCTGTCCATTCGGGCCTCGATGCGGGCATCATTTTCGTCTTCGATTTCGACAGCACTCATGCCCTGCGCAAGGCCTTCGCTTTCCGGTAGTAATTCGACCTCCATGTCATGGATGTCCGTGTGGATGTCTTCGATCCATTCGGTGATGTCGTTGCCCAACTGCCCCATTTGCAGCCTTAATCGATCCAGCTCAACCTGTGCACCCGAGCCAAGCGCGCGCAGGAAATCGTCGGCTTGAGCATCGGAAACCGTCGGGTAAATTTCTTTGACCTGGAGCCTCATCACCTGTCTGGACAAGTCTGCGTCCTGGGCCGTAGCGGGAAAGCCGCCGCCGCGTAACCCGGCGAAATGAAAGGGAGCCCCCGTGTCCATTCGACGCAGCCCAAGCCTCAACGCGGGTTGTGATAATGCGTGCAGACGGATTTTCGCCTGGAAGTCAGCCAGTTCATGATCGATGCGCAAACCCAGCGCCGATCGCTGCTCAATTGAGAGGGCATCGAGCAAGCGTTGCTCAAACGCCATTCCGGGTGATTTGATCAATTGCGTTTTCACGCTCGCGGAGACCGTACCGATGCTATCGATCACCCTGGAGCCTGCAGCGCTCTCAAGCACTTCGATTCGCGTTGCCGACGACCAGCCAGGCAAGCGCTCGAGTGTATGCAGAACCAGAACATCGCAATCAGCACTGACTGAGGACTTCAAATAGAGCCCCTCATAGGCTCGACAGAGCCGAAATTGTTGCTCGTACTGTTGAGCCTTATCTGCCAGCTGGCTGAAAACACGCTTGCTGTCGGCGAGGGTATGCGGCGCAGCGATGTCCAAGTCTGCACGGTCAAGCATTTGCTCCACCGCACTCGTCGGAAGCTGCGGATACTGCTGACGGAACAACCTCACCCAAGGATTATCCGATTGTTGCAGGGCTTCATGACGCTGATGGAAGCTTTCTGTCCGGGCGCGTTGCAGCTGTTGAGCTTGTGCCGAGTTTTCAGGAAATGCATCGATAGCCTCTTGCAGCGCTTGATCAATGGCAAAGCGGTTGATGGTGTCCTGCAGAATGGGCGTCGGTGCTCGGCCGTCAGTCTGCATCAGACGTAAAGCGTCATCGCTCACGCCACTGACATGGCGAATCTGCAGCAAGACATGATTGCTGAACCGCTCGACGCTTGGCCCGATACCTCGCATCAAGGCAATTGGCTTTTCTACCGACGGTGTTACGCCGGGCTCGGCCACCCCGGCAGATTGCTCCGCAGCCTGACGCGCGACGACTGACTCGTCTTGCAGGCTTTTAACGATGGAGGGTTCTGCGTCGGCGATCAATTGCCCTGCCAGCACCGGCAGCGCGTTCAATACGCCAAATACGGTTCGAGTAATGCCCTGCGAGCGTTCGGTTGAGTTTGTTGCGTTTGCCGTCTCGGCAAGACCGTAACCGGCATCGATCAGGCCGGCCAATGTCAGCAAGCCTTCCCCACCGGGAATCAATAGCGCCAACGGCGCGTATCGGTTGAGCCACTGCACCAGCGGCTCGACCACTGCGCTCAATTGCTGACGATTGACCTCGGCGTCGTCACGGATCGTGGCAATGCTGTCGAGCGCCGCTTGTTTCATCGCCTTCACCATCTGCGCAAATGGGTCAGTGCCCGCCGGGGCACTCTCTAGATCGGCGTAGTCGCAAGGATCCCAGTAGCCATCGTTGTTGAAGAAGCCGGCGGTGGTGGTCAGATGATGTTGTCGCGGGTACATCGCCATGCCTTGCAGCGCCGTGAGCACGCCGGCGTGCAGGACGCCGTCAGCGCGATCGTCCTCCCTGAAATGCGCGGCCAAAGCCTTGGTCATGTCGATATTGCGTCCTGCCTCGGTCAACCAGTGGCGCATCGCTTGAACATCGGCGAATTCCTGAAAAGGTGACGAGTTGCCTGGGACATACAGCAGCCTTCGAGCGTGGCCCGGTTGCGAGAAGCACCATATGTCGGTCGCGACATAACGATAGATGCGCAACCGGCTGAACTGGATGTCTTTTGGCTCGATAAAGCGCCCTTGTAAATGTTCAAGGGTGAGCGAGTCCCAGGATTGCTGCGGATTCAGACCGGCTCCGTGCAATGCCAGTTTCAGGCCTTCACCGGAAAGCGTTTGTTCCTGATGCTGCAGGTAAGCGGCCATGACATAGGCAGATTTGACCGCCGCCTTCAGTGGATAGCTATTGTTTGTCTCAATAACGGCGTCGGACGGCCAGGCCTGTTCGACGTAAGCGCTGTATTGATGCTTGAGTTCCAGTGTCCACACCCATCGTTTGAACGCGTGGGGTTGCACTGCAAGCTGCGTGTGCGGTTCGTAACGCTGGGGAATGGTTTGCCGGTAGATGCCTTCGTAGTCCGCATGCCCACCCTCGGGGAACGCCGATTCATCAATATCGACGACCTTGATAGGCGGCCCCACCGGGGGCGGGGTGTACAGGCCAAATACCGTTTCACCGAAACGTCCGGCGCCGACCGTTTGCTGATTGCTCATGGCCGCGTGAAGCAGACTTTCGGTTCTCGTGAGACGCCCCTGATGAATCCCGTCAAGTGCGGGATAACCACGAAAATCGTACTGCAGATAGGCCAGTTGCGACGTCATCGGGGCAATGTCTTTGCCCCATCGATCCTCGATCAAGTCACGGGTGAACCGCGTGGCGCTGTGTGGCAACACGGCTTCTAGTTTGAGGGCCCACTGTTGGTGTCTGTTGCGGCGGGTTTCTGCGTTCTCCGTCATTCTCTGCAATCCTTTGCATCGCTATAGGAGTGACTAACCTAAAGGATGTGAGGCGAGAAAAATGCAGGACGTTTCCGCGATGGGCGAGGAAATTTCGCTAGGGGGGATGGGTGTTCTATATCAAAAGATCGCAGCCTTCGGCAGCTCCTACAGGGGAATATCTGTAGGCGCTGCCGAAGGCTGCGATCTTTGCGGACGTGCCGCTATTACCAGAAGCGTTGCTGGGTCAACCGGCTCCACCAGCTCAGCAACACGCGATCGACCGAACCGCTGGCCGCCATGCCGATGCGCTCTTGCAGGCTCTTACGCTCGGCGTAATGCAGGTGATAAACCTCGGACTTCTTCGCGCGTTCAGCGAGATACTCGTCACTGGTCTTGAGTTCGTCGACCAGCTGTTTGTCCAGCGCTGCCACACCGAGCCAGACTTCACCAGTGGCGACTTCGTCGATCGCCAGTTGCGGGCGATAGCGTGACACGAAGTTCTTGAACAGTTGGTGAGTGATGTCGAGGTCTTCCTGGAATTTCTCGCGGCCCTTTTCGGTGTTTTCGCCAAACACGGTCAGGGTGCGTTTGTATTCGCCGGCGGTCAGCACTTCGAAATCGATGTCGTGCTTCTTCAGCAGGCGATTGACGTTGGGCAACTGCGCGACTACACCAATCGAGCCGAGAATCGCAAACGGCGCGCTGATGATCTTCTCGCCAATGCACGCCATCATGTAGCCGCCGCTGGCTGCGACTTTGTCGATACACACGGTCAGCGGCACGCCGGCTTCGCGGATGCGTGCCAGTTGCGAAGATGCCAGGCCGTAGCTGTGAACCATGCCGCCGCCGCTTTCCAGACGCAGCACTACTTCGTCCTTTGGCGTGGCGAGGGTCAGTAGCGCAGTGATTTCATGACGCAGGCTTTCGGTGGCCGAGGCTTTGATATCGCCGTCGAAATCCAGCACAAACACCCGGGCTTTGGCGTCAGGTTTGTTCTTCTGCTTCTTCTCGGTTTTCTCGGCTTTGGCTTGGCCCTTGCGCAGCGCTTTGAGCTGATCCTTGTCGAGCAATGTCTGCTCCAGGCGTTCCCGCAGGCCCTTATAGAAATCATTGAGCTTGCTGACCTGCAACTGACCGGCCGATTTGCGCCGGCCCTTGCTGCGCAACGCGGCAAAACTGGCGAGCACCACCAGAATGGCGATCACCAAAGTAACGGTCTTGGCCAGGAAACTGGCGTATTCGGTGAAAAACTCCACAGAGACTCCTTAAAACAATGCGCGGATGCGAAACACACGCGGGATGACGCCAGCATACCCATGCACCGGCCCGTCGGCCAGCCGTGAAACCTCTGGCAACACGCCTGTAACGGGCATTTCAAACAAGCGTATGTTTTTTCATTGACAGCTCTCCGTCATCCTCATAACCTCGCCAAACCTTCAACGTACCGGGATGACGCGGACGTGGGCAGCATCTATCTGATTCGACATGGCCAGGCCTCCTTTGGTGCAGACGACTATGACGTCCTGTCGCCGACCGGTGTACGCCAGGCAGAAATCCTCGGTCAGCACCTCGCTGAACTGGGGATCAGCTTTGATCGTTGCATTGCCGGAGACCTGCGTCGTCAGCAACACACGGCCACCAGCGCACTGGAGCAGTTCAGCGCTAAAGGCCTCAATGTGCCAACGCTGGAAACCGATGCCGCGTTCAACGAGTTCGATGCCGACGCGGTGATCCGCGCCCTGCTCCCGGCGATGCTCGAAGACGAACCGGAGGCGATCGACATCCTGCGTAATGCCGCGCAAAACCGTGGCGAGTTCCAGCGTATATTTGCCTTGATCATCGAGCGCTGGCTGGCTGGCACGTACGACACGCCGGGGCTGGAAAGCTGGCTGGGGTTTGTCGAGCGGGTTCAGGGCGGGCTGCATCGCATTCTCGATCTGGCGGACAAAAACCAGAAAATCGCCGTGTTCACTTCCGGCGGCACCATCACTGCCCTGCTCCACCTCATTACACAAATGCCTGCCAGACAGGCCTTCGAACTGAATTGGCAAATCGTCAACACCTCGCTCAGCCAGCTGAAATTCCGCGGCCGCGAGGTGGCTCTGGCTTCCTTCAACAGTCATGCACACCTGCAACTGTTGAAGGCCCCGGAACTCATCACTTTTCGCTGAGTCCGGATGACTGTGACCCTTGCTGTAACCACCCAGCTCCTATGACCCAAAAAAGGATCGAATCATGACCTCCGTAGCTGATGCCGTAAAAGCAATGCAAGCCAAGTTCAACCCAGCCGCTGCTGCCGGTCTGGATCTGGTCTTCGGTTTCAACATCACTGACGAAGACAAGCAATACTCGCTGATCGTCAAAGACGGCACCTGCGACATCCAGGAAGGCGAAAACCCGGACGCCAACTGCACGCTGGTGCTGGACAGCGAAACCCTGAAAGGTATCGTCAGCGGCGAAACCGACGGCATGCAGGCTTTCATGGGCGGCAAGCTGCGCGTTGAAGGCGACATGATGCTGTCGATGAAACTGTCCGAACTGTTCCCTGCTTAATAGCAGCGTTCAGCGACACAAAAATCCCGCCCTTTGTGGCGGGATTTTTGCGTTCATGAGTTGGAGAAATGGTCAGTTCAGCGCCAACTCTTCCAACAATCGGGTATCCAGGCCGAAACGCTCCTGCGAGATCATGCGGAACTGCCCTTCGGCCAACTCGCAGCTCACCAGCAAATTCCATGAATGCCGGGTCGCTGCCGAGGGCACCAGCAAGAAAGGGTGTTCGGCGAGTAACGCATCGGCAAAATCTTGCTGATTCGGTGAAGTCCGTGCAGGACTCATCCAGTAGGGATTCGGCAATTCTTCCGGCTGGACGACCCGAACCAGAGCCTGATCGGATATCTCAAAGCACGTAAGGACATGGGGTTTTGTATCCAGACGATTAAAACTGCCGTGTGCCGCCACTTCGAGAATGGCCGTGGACGGATCGACTGACGCGTATACAACACGCCGTCCCGGACGGTTCCAGCGTCCCCCCTTACGCTCGGAGCCAATGCCACTGCTCCACGTGCATTTGTAGGCTTCCGGGTCGACACGCCAGGCAAACCAGCGATCATCCCAAGGTAGCGGGTTCATTGATAAACCCCGTATTTTGTCCGGTGCAGGTAGGCGTCGACCACTTGATAACCGAAAGGATTCTCGACCAGCTCGATCGGTTTGTAGCCGTTGAGCCATTTGGTCGGCTTGCGCAACCATTCTTCGGCCTCCGCCTGACCGTCGAAGACCTCGGTGGCAACTTCCAGCACATGGGCATATTGAAAGGCAACCATGCTTTGTTGCTGGCTGAGCAGGAAGGGTTTGCTGTCTTTGAGCAAGCGCCGCACGGTTCGGATGGATTTGCCGGTGATCATCTGAACAAGCTCAGCCTCCTGGTAAAGCTCAGAGGTGGCGATCAGATTGACAACGTCCTGCAGTTCAAAACCTTGCTGCGTGTACCGGATGATAAACATAGGGTCTTCACCCCACTCCCTGCCGCGCAAGAGTACGTCGACAGGTTTGCCTTCGACCCGCTTCAGCCCCGTAAACCGAAGCGGTTTAGCAGTGGACATCGCATTGGCCTCCGAGGGGCACCTGGCTCGAACATCGCGCCAAAAATAGCGAGGGTGATAACGCGCTGCGTCGTTTTCAACGTGTATGTTTTGCATGATCCATCCGTTGTCAGGGGCCCGAACGTCCGAGCCGTAAGCGACTTCAATGTCACGTCCGATGTTATAGAACAGGCGTCCGACGACCAACCTGAAACAGTTGTCGGAAATATCCCGGTATTTGCGAAAAACACTCCGGCATCCGTAGGACGTTACTGGCAGTCAATACGCACGCACGCCAGTAATCATCGGGAAACGCTGACCCTGATCAGATCAGTCCCCTCTCCCCCTGGGAGAGAGTTAGGGTGAGGGGCTTTTGCCCTTACAATACGCCGACCTCCCAAACCGGCCCCCCCCATGGACATCGACCTCGCTCGCACCTTTCTCGAAATCGTCCGCCACGGCAGTCTCGCCGCCGCTGCGCAGAAGCTGTTCGTCACACAAACAGCGATCACCGCCCGCGTGCAAAAACTCGAAAGCCAGCTGGGCAGTACGTTGTTCGTGCGCAACCGCGCCGGGGCAAAACTGACGCCCAACGGCGAAGCGTTCGTGGTCTATGCCAATCAACTGGTGCAAACCTGGGAAGCCGCGCGTCGTGATCTGCCGCTGCCCGAAGGCCTGCACAACGTGTTGCACATCGGTGGTGAAGTCAGCCTGTGCAATCCGCTGATGCTCAGTTGGGCCGCTGAGCTGCGCGAGAAAATCCCCGGGCATGCCCTGCGCATGGAAATTCGCGACGGTGAAAACCTGCTGCGGCAGCTCGAACTCGGCGTTCTTGACGCCGCGCTGGTCTATCAGCCGGAATACTGGCCGGGGCTGCAGGTCGAGCAAGTGCTGGAAGAGAAACTGATTCTGGTACGCGCACCCGAGCGTCCCGATCCCTACGTTTACATCGACTGGGGCCCGGATTTCCGTCGTCAGCACGACGCCGCCCTGCCGGAAAAAGCCAAAGCTGCGCTGAGCTTCAACCTCGGCCCGCTGGCTCTGCAATACATCCTCGAACACGGCGGCAGCGGCTATTTCCGCACGCGCGTGGTGCGCACGTACCTGGAAAGCGGCGCGCTGGAAGCGGTGACCAAAGCCCCGGAATTCAGCTACCCGACGTATCTGGTGTATTCGCGCGATCGCGACTCGGCGACGTTGCAACAAGCCTTCGACCTGCTGCGCGAGGTGATCCACACCGATGACGACTGGTCGCAACGCTGGAACCCACTAAGCTGATAGCCGTTTTACACCGAAGCATGGCGCATGTGACCTCAAGGTTCGGCCTGCACAAATGGCCGGATCGGCTACGCTGCCGGGTATAACAACGATACCCGCAGGTGAACGCAGTGAGGCAGACCACCGAGGCATTTCGCAACCGCTACCGTGCGGCCATTCATCCGCGCTACAACCCGTGGCTGCACGGGGTTTTCGTGCTGCTGTTCGGCGTGCTGGCCATCGCCGGGTTCTGGGGCACCGTGCAGCAAGTGCGGCCGCTGGAATGGCTCACCGTGCCGTTGAGCCTGTTGCTGTTCAACTTCGGCGTGTACATGGTTCATCGCCATCTCGGCCACCATAAAAAAGCCTTCGCGAAAATGTTTTACGCCCGGCATGCCGGTGATCATCACAGCTTCTTCACCCCCGGCCACATGACCTATGACAGCGCCCGCGACTGGCGGGTGATTCTGTTCCCGGCATGGCTGATCGTCATTCACACGCTGCTGATCACCCTGCCGCTGTGGTGGCTGATCGCGCAGGTGAACGCCAATGTCGCCGGGCTCTTCGCCGGGTGCATGGTGCTCGGTTACCTGACTTACGAAGTGTTTCACGCCTGCGAGCATCTGCCGCCGAACAACCCGCTGACACGCTTGCCGTGGATCCAGCAGATGCGCCGTTTGCACGAGTTGCATCATCGTCGCGAACGCATGCAGGAACGTAATTTCAATATCGTTTTCCCGCTGATGGACTACCTGTTCGGCACCCTTTACTGGGAGTCGGAACCCGCCCCTTTGAGCTATTCAAAAATGCCCATGACCCGCCTGCAGCACCAGATCGATATCGCCGGCGAGCCGATTGCCGTGCTCGCCTACGCCGCCAGCGTTAACCGCTGGCCGGAGTGGCATCCGTCATCGCTGAAGATCGACGGTGCACACGGCCCGCTGCATGCCGGCTCGCGTTTCGAAGAGGATATTCATGCCGGAGGTCGCGCAGGGCATTTGCGCTGGGAAGTCACCGAATACCTGCCGGGCCGCCGCTGGTGCGCGCGGGCTCAAGGTGATCATGGCTTGTCGTTGCTGCTGACGTATGAGTGCGCGGCCGAAGGTAACGGCACGCGGTTTGTGCGCACGCTGGATTATCGCTTTGAAGGTTTGGGCATGCGCATCGCCAATCACCTGCTGCTCAAACGCCGGATTGATCGCGAATCGGCGGCGTCGATGTTGGCCTTGCGCGACATGGCTGCTCAGCACTTGGCTTCGGCGAGGGCCAGCGCGTGAAGGTGCGGCACGTTGTGTTGTTACTGCTCGTCATCGTCATCGGATATTTACTGCTGATGCCGACCAAAATCGAACCGGTCGCCTGGTCGCCGCAGCCTGCGCCATCGCTGAAAGAAGGCCCCTACGCCGAGAACCAGAAACTCAAAGGCGCCGCGCAAGTCGGGCCGAGCGATATCGAAGGCCCGGAGGCGCTGCTGCTGGAGGAGGATTTCCTGATCACCGGCCTGCATGACGGCCGACTGATCCGCACCAGCCTCGATGGCACGCAGCGCCAAGTGCTGGCCGATACCGGCGGGCGTCCGCTGGGATTGGCTCGGCATCCGAACGGCATGCTGGTCATTGCCGACGGGGTGAAAGGCTTGCTGTCGCTGGATGCGCAGGGGCAATTGATCCCGCTGACCACCGCCGCCAATGGCCTGGCCTTCGGTTTCACCGATGACGTGGCGATTGATGCGCCCGGGCATTTCGCCTACTTCAGCGATGCCTCCAGCCGCTGGGGTTATGGCCATGACGGCGAGGCGATCATCGAGCACGGCGGCGATGGGCGTTTGCTGCGCTATGACTTTCAGACCGGCAAGACCAGCGTGTTGCTGGACAAACTGGAGTTCGCCAACGGCGTGACCCTCGGCCCGGACGACGCCTATGTACTGGTCAATGAAACCGGGGCTTATCGCATCAGCCGCTATTGGCTGACCGGGCCGAAAGCCGGCACTCACGACCTGTTTATCGACAATCTGCCGGGGCTGCCGGACAACCTCGCGTTCAATGGCCGTGACCGGTTTTGGGTGGCGCTGTATGCGCCGCGCAATACGCTGCTGGACGCCACGGCGGGGCATCCGTTTCTGCGCAAGATGATTGTACGGGCGTTGAAGCTGGTGCCGGCGCCGGTGGACAGGCGCGGATTTGTGCTGGGGCTGGATCTGGACGGCAAGGTGATTGCCAATTTGCAGGATGCCAGCGATGGCAATTATTCGCCGATTACCACGGTTAGGGAGTATGGGCAGTGGTTGTATTTTGGGTCGTTGAAGGCGACGCATATGGCGCGGATGTCGTTGGATGCGGCCCTTAAGTGAATCTGGTGGATTGGTGATGAATTGAACGACGCCTTCGCGGGCAAGCCTTGCTCCTACAGTTGAATTGCAATCATCTGTAGGAGCAAGGCTTGCCCGCGAAGGCGTCAGTCAGTTACTGGATTTATCGAAATTGTG
>NZ_JASCPK010000077.1:0-27443 GCF_029959385.1 Pseudomonas sp. PS01303 | reverse complement strand
GGCTTGCTCGCGAATGCGGTCTGACATTCAACGGTGATGTTGACTGGACTGACGCTTTCGCGAGCAAGCCCGCTCCCACAAGGGGTTTTGCATTCCTTCAGAGGTTTTAGACGGCAGCGTTGTAGAACTGCTCGCTGCTCTTCTGCTCCAGCGCCTGCTCGATCGCCGCCTGGTGAACCTCGTCGGCATGCTCTTCACGCGCTTCCGGCTGGATGCCCAGACGCGCAAACAGTTGCATGTCCTTGTCCGCCTGCGGGTTGGCGGTGGTCAGCAGTTTGTCGCCGTAGAAAATCGAGTTGGCGCCGGCGAAGAACGCGAGGGCCTGCATCTGCTCGTTCATCGCTTCGCGGCCAGCGGACAGGCGCACGTGGGATTGCGGCATGAGGATGCGCGCCACCGCGAGCATGCGGATGAAGTCGAAAGGGTCGATGTCTTCGGCGTTTTCCAGCGGCGTGCCGGCGACTTTCACCAACATGTTGATCGGCACCGATTCCGGGTGTTCCGGCAGGTTGGCCAACTGGATCAGCAGATTGGCGCGGTCATCCAGCGACTCGCCCATACCAAGAATCCCGCCCGAGCAGATCTTCATCCCCGACTCCCGCACGTAGGCCAGCGTTTGCAGGCGCTCGCTGTAAGTGCGTGTGGTGATGATGCTGCCGTAGAACTCAGGCGACGTGTCGAGGTTGTGGTTGTAGTAATCGAGGCCGGCCTTGGCCAGTGCTTCGGTCTGATCCTGATCGAGACGGCCGAGGGTCATGCAGGTCTCCAGGCCCATGGCTTTCACGCCTTCAACCATTTTCAGCACGTACGGCATGTCTTTGGCGGACGGGTGCTTCCACGCCGCGCCCATGCAGAAACGCGTTGAGCCGATGGCTTTGGCGCGCGCCGCCTCTTCGAGGACTTTCTGCACTTCCATCAGCTTTTCTTTTTCAAGACCGGTGTTGTAGTGACCGGACTGCGGGCAGTACTTGCAGTCTTCCGGGCAGGCGCCAGTCTTGATCGACAACAAGGTCGAGACCTGCACGCGGTTGGCGTTGAAATGCGCGCGGTGCACCGTTTGCGCCTGGAACAGCAAGTCGTTGAAGGGCTGTACGAAGAGTGCTCTGACTTCGGCCAAAGACCAGTCGTGACGCAGGGTGGCGGTGGTGCTCGCGCTCATGGGTAATTCCTTGGTTATGCTTGGTTCGCGACTGGGGACACGGAATACCCACAGGCGCTACACGGATGTTCGGCATATTTAAGGAAGAGTCATGCGCTGTCAACCACGATACAAAGGCTCGGTTTACATCTGTTTAAAAAACGTACAGATATGTTTGTTGTGCGATGAGGCCGCAGAAGCAGAAATGCCAATCTGCGTCGCTTGCGAAACTGAATTGCCGTGGCTCGGAGATCATTGTGTGACCTGCGCAGTGCCGCTGGCCGCCGCGGGCCTGACCTGCGGCGAGTGCCTGCTAGAGCCGCCGGCGTTCGAACAGGTCATTGTGCCGTGGCTGTATGGCTTCCCGGTCGACAGTTTGATTACGCGGTTTAAACACAACGCGAAATGGCCGTTTGGCCACCTGCTCGCCGACATTCTCGGGCAATACCTGCAACATCGCTTCGAAGAGGATCTGCCGAGGCCGGATGTGTTGTTGCCGGTGCCGCTGGCGAAACAGCGCTTGCGTCAACGGGGCTTCAATCAGGCGGCGATGCTGACGCGATGGTTGAGCGCATCGCTGGATTTGCCCTGCGAGGAACGGATGCTGCACAGGGTGCAAAACACCAGCGCCCAGCAGGATCTCGACGCCAAAGCGCGCAAACGTAACTTGCGTGAAGCGTTCAGTCTGGATCCTGACGCCAATGTCCAAGGCCGGCATCTGGCGTTGGTCGATGATGTGCTGACGACCGGCGCCACGGCCCAAGCGTTAGCCCGATTGCTAATGAATGCCGGCGCTGCAAGAGTTGACGTCTACTGCCTCGCCCGCACGCCAAAACCCGGTCACCAAACCTGACCCACCCCCCGTAGGAGCAAGGCTTGCCCACGAAGGCGTCAGCACAGGCGACACATTTATTGCATCTGACAGACCGCCTTCGCGAGCAAGCTCTGCTCCTACAAGAGCGGTGCTGGGCTTGACTCTCGCGTGGCAAGCAGCCAACTTCACTCCCCACCGCCACGGCTAAAAAAGCACCCCTTCATGTCCATGCCTTCCCTGCTCTCCCAGCACATCGTCCGTCGTCCGCAGCGTATCGCCCTGCTGCAACACATCGCCGAACAAGGCTCGATCACCCGCGCCGCGAAAAGCGCCGGCCTGAGCTACAAAGCCGCGTGGGACGCCATTGATGAGCTGAACAATCTTGCGCAGAAACCGTTGGTCGAACGTGCCGTCGGTGGCAAGGGCGGCGGTGGCGCCAAGCTGTCCAGCGAAGGCGAACGCGTGCTGCGCCTGTATCAAAAGCTGCAAGCCTTGCAGGCGCAGGTGCTGGAAGCGGCGGAAGACGCCAGCGATCTCGATCTGCTCGGCCGATTGATGCTGCGAACCAGCGCGCGCAATCAGTTGCACGGCAAAGTCATCGCCATCGAAGCGCAGGGCCGCAATGACTTGATCCGTCTCGAACTGGCCGAAGGGCTGAGCCTCGACGCACAGATCACCCACGACAGCACCGTGCACCTTGAACTGCAAAACGGTACCGAAGTGGTCGCGCTGATCAAGGCTGGCTGGCTGGAATTGCTCACCGCTGAACAATCTGCAACGCCGGGACACAATCTCCTCACCGGCACCATCGAAGCGATCCTTGACGCCGAAGACGGCCCGAGTGAAGTGCGAATTTCCCTGCCCAACGGCCACACACTCTGCGCACTGGCTGAGCCGATGGATCTGCGCACTCGCGGGCTGACCGTCGAACAACCGGTGCAGGTGCAGTTCTCGCCGTCGAATGTGTTGATCGGTACGCCGCTCTAAATCGAGCCTGCAACAAAAACGTCATAGACCCTGATTAAGGTGGCTGCCAAACCAAGCAGGGAGCCTGACGTGAGCCTATTAGAAGAAAACCAATCCACTGACCTGGAAAAAATGGTCGGCCTCAGCCGTCGCGGCTTCATCAGCGCCGGCGCGTTGTGCGGCGCGGCGATGTTCCTTGGCGGTAACCTGCTGAGCCGCAGCGTGCTGGCCGCCAGCGTCAGCGCCGGCAATAGCAGCCTGCTCGGTTTCGACAGCATTCCCGCCGCGACCAGCGACGTCATCAGCCTGCCCAAAGGCTACAAGTCTTCGGTGCTGATCAGTTGGGGCCAGCCGCTGAGCAAGAACGGCCCGGCCTTTGACCCGAGTGGCAACGGCAGCGCCGCCGCACAGGAAGTGCAGTTCGGCGACAACAACGACGGCATGAGCCTGTTCGCCTTTCCCGACGACAAAAACCGCGCGCTGATGGCGATCAACAACGAATACACCAACTACCGCTACCTCTACCCGCACGGCGGCATGCCGCAGTCGGCCGAAGAAGTGCGCAAGGCGCTGGCCTGTGAAGGCGTGTCGGTGATTGAAGTGCAGCGCAAGAGTGGTCAGTGGCAGTTCGTTCAGGGCTCGCGCTACAACCGCCGCATTCACGGCAACTCGCCGTTGCGCATTGGCGGCCCGGCGGCTGGTCACGCGTTGCTGAAAACCAGCGCCGACCCGAGCGGCAAAAAAGTCCTCGGCACCTTTCAGAATTGCGCCAACGGCAAAACGCCGTGGGGCACTTACCTGACCTGCGAAGAGAACTTCACCGACTGTTTCGGCAGCAGCAACGCCGAGCTGAAATTCGACGCCGCGCAAAAACGCTACGGCGTGGTCGCCACCAGCAAAGAGATCAACTGGCACCCGCACGATCCGCGCTTCGACATGGCGAAGAATCCCAACGAGCTCAACCGTCACGGCTGGGTGGTCGAGATCGATCCGTTCGATCCGCAATCGACGCCGGTCAAACGCACCGCGCTGGGCCGCTTCAAACATGAAAACGCCGCACTGGCGGAAACCGCTGACGGCCACGCCGTGGTGTACATGGGCGACGACGAGCGCGGCGAGTTCATCTACAAATTCGTCAGCCGCGACAAGATCAACCACCGCAACGCCAAGGCCAATCGCGACATTCTCGATCACGGCACCTTGTACGTGGCCAAGTTCGATGCCGGCGACAGCAACCCCGATCACCCGAAGGGCCAAGGCCAGTGGATCGAACTGAGCCACGGTAAAAACGGCATCGACGCCAGCAGCGGTTTTGCCGATCAGGCCGAAGTGCTGATTCACGCGCGCCTCGCCGCCAGTGTGGTCGGTGCAACGCGCATGGATCGCCCGGAGTGGATCGTCGTCAGCCCCAAGGACGGCCAGGTTTATTGCACCCTGACCAACAACGCCAAACGTGGCGAGGACGGGCAACCGGTGGGCGGGCCGAACCCGCGTGAGAAGAATGTCTACGGGCAGATTCTGCGCTGGCGCACCGACCGTGATGATCACGGCTCGAACACCTTCGCCTGGGATCTGTTTGTAGTCGCCGGCAATCCGGGTGTGCACGCCGGAACGCCGATGGGCGGTTCGTCTAACATCACCCCGCAGAACATGTTCAACAGCCCCGATGGTTTGGGTTTTGACGATGCCGGGCGCTTGTGGATTCTGACTGACGGCGATTCGAGCAACGCCGGGGATTTTGCCGGAATGGGCAATAACCAGATGTTGTGCGCCGACCCTATAACCGGTGAGATTCGCCGGTTTATGGTCGGGCCGATTGGTTGCGAGGTGACGGGGATCAGCTTCTCGCCGGATCAGAAGACGCTGTTTGTCGGGATTCAGCATCCGGGGGAGAACGGTGGGTCGACGTTCCCGGAGCATTTGCCGAATGGCAAACCGCGGTCGTCGGTGATGGCGATTACCCGTGAGGATGGCGGGATCGTCGGCGCCTGACAGGCCCTCATCGCGAGCGGGCTCACTCCTACAGGGTACGCATTCCAAATGTAGGAGTGAGCCTGCTCGCGATAGCGTCAGCGAAGACACCAACCACCTCCCCCGCTGCCATCTGCGCTACCATGCTGGGCCGGACGCGGCAGCCTGCTGCGCGCAGGAGTCAGCATGGCCCACCCGTTTGAAACCCTCACACCCGATCTCGTGCTCGATGCCGTTGAAAGCATCGGCTTCCTCAGTGATGCGCGCATTCTGGCGCTCAACAGCTACGAGAACCGCGTCTATCAGGTCGGCATCGAAGACTCCGAACCGCTGATCGCCAAGTTCTACCGCCCGCAACGCTGGACCAACGAAGCCATCCTCGAAGAACACAAGTTCACCTTCGAACTGGCCGACGTCGACATCCCGGTGGTTGCACCCATGATCCACAACGGCGAAACCCTGCACGAACACGCCGGTTTCCGCTTCACCCTGTTTCCGCGTCGTGGCGGCCGGGCGCCGGAGCCGGGCAATCTTGATCAGCTGTATCGCCTCGGCCAGTTGCTCGGGCGGATTCACGCGGTCGGCGCGACCAAGCCGTTCGAACACCGCGAAGCGCTGGGCGTACAGAACTTCGGCCACGCCTCGCTGAACACTTTGCTCGAAGGCAATTTCATTCCGAAAAGTTTGCTGCCGGCTTATGAGTCGGTGGCCCGCGATCTGCTCAAGCGTGTCGAGGATGTCTACGCCGCGACGCCGCACCAGAACATCCGCATGCACGGCGATTGCCACCCCGGCAACATGATGTGCCGCGACGAGATGTTCCACATCGTCGACCTCGACGACTGCCGCATGGGCCCGGCGGTGCAGGACATCTGGATGATGCTCGCCGGCGACCGTCAGGAATGCCTCGGGCAGTTATCGGAATTGATGGACGGCTACAACGAGTTCCACGATTTCGACCCGCGCGAACTGGCGCTGATCGAACCGCTGCGCGCCTTGCGTCTGATGCACTACAGCGCGTGGCTGGCACGACGCTGGGATGACCCGGCGTTCCCGCACAGTTTCCCGTGGTTCGGCACCGAGCGTTATTGGGGCGATCAGGTGTTGGCGTTGCGCGAACAACTGTCGGCCCTCAATGAAGAGCCGCTGAAGTTGTTCTGACGCAGGAGAGGATCAGCGCGCCCACGGTGCCCGGCGCGAATCGTTGAGACCCAGCAGATAGCTGTCGCCACCCAACTGGCTCATCTGCTGGCGAATCCAGCCGGCGCGGCGCGATACGTAAGCGGTCGGATGGCTGGCGCTCCACACGCGTGGATTCGGCAACACCGCCGCCAGATAACTCGCCTGCTGGCGAGACAGCGACTTGGCGCTCACGCCGAAATGATGACGGGCGGCGGCTTCAGCGCCGAACACACCGTCATCCCACTCGACGCTGTTCAGGTACACCTCAAGAATCCGCTGCTTGGGCCAGAACACCTCGATCAGCGCGGTGAACCAGGCTTCGAGGCCTTTGCGCAGATAACTGCGCCCTGCCCACAGAAACAGGTTTTTCGACACTTGCTGGCTCAAGGTGCTGGCGCCGCGAATCGAACCGCCGAGTTCGTTGTGCGCGAGTGCGGCCTGAATTGCGCTGAAATCAAAACCCCAGTGCTCTGGGAATTTCTGATCTTCGCCGGCCATGACCGCGACTTTGAGGTCGTCGGAGATCTCGTCCCACGGCTTCCACGTGCGTTGCAGATCAATCGGCTCGCCGTCGACCCACGACTCGACCTTGCGCTCGACCATCAGCGCCGTGCCCGGCGGCGGTACGAAACGAAAGATCAGCACCAGCACAATGCTACCGCCCGCGAACCAGAGCAGGGCCTTCGTAAGACGACGGAAAATTGTACGCAGCATAGAGATGGCTTGGCCGAACCCGTGGAGCGGGCCATTATACAGACCCTGCCGATCGAGTCTGACTGGAGTTCTTCATGTTGCGTGGCTTTCTGCTGCTGGCCGCTTTCTTTGGTTTCACCGGTGTCGCGCTGGGCGCATTCGCCGCCCACGGCCTGAAAAACCGCCTGACGCCGGAATATCTGGCGATTTTCCACACCGGCGTCACCTATCAATTGGTGCACACCCTGGCGTTGTTCGGCGTTGCGCTACTGGCCACGCAGATTCAGGGCCGACTGGTCGCCTGGGCCGGCGTGTCCTTCACTGTCGGCATTCTGCTGTTCTCCGGCAGCCTGTACGTGCTGACCACCACCGGCATCAGCAAACTCGGCATCATCACCCCGTTCGGCGGCCTCGCCTTCCTGATTGGCTGGCTGTGCCTGGGCCTCGCCGCGTGGCGCTTGCAACTGACCGCTTGACGCTTGGTGCTGACCTTTAGGTCATGATCGGGCTAGAATGCCAGCCCCTAAAAATGATGGCGGCATTGCGCATGCGCATTCAGTTGAACGGCGAATCCCTTGAACTGCCCGACGGTGAAACCGTTGCGGCCCTGATCACCCGTCTGGAACTGACCGGACGCCGGGTGGCAGTTGAACTCAATCTGGATATCGTCCCGCGCAGCCAGCATGCCGACACCACGCTCAACGACGGCGACAACGTTGAAGTGGTGCACGCCATCGGCGGCGGCTGATTGCCAGGCCCGCAAGGGCACAGAATTCTGCAAGACCCTCACTCCTAAAGAGGATTCCCCATGAGCATCGTTCGTAGCGACAAGCCTTTTGTGCTGGCCGGTCGTAGTTACCAGTCGCGTTTGCTGGTTGGTACCGGCAAGTACCGTGACATGGAAGAAACCCGTCAGGCCATCGAAGCCTCGGGTGCCGAGATCGTCACCTTCGCCGTGCGCCGCACCAACCTGGGCCAGATCGAAGGCGAGCCGAACCTGCTGGACGTGCTGTCGCCGCAGCGCTACACCTTTCTGCCGAACACCGCTGGCTGCTACGACGCCATCGAAGCCGTGCGCACCTGCCGCCTGGCCCGTGAGTTGCTCGACGGTCATAACCTGGTGAAGCTGGAAGTGCTGGCTGACCAGAAGACCCTGTTCCCTAACGTCATCGAGACCCTCAAGGCTGCCGAAACGCTGGTCAAAGAAGGTTTTGACGTGATGGTGTACACCAGCGATGACCCGATCATCGCCCGTCAACTGGCAGAAATCGGCTGCATCGCGGTGATGCCGCTGGCCGGTCTGATCGGTTCCGGTCTGGGGATCTGCAACCCGTACAACCTGCAGATCATCCTCGAAGAAGCCAAGATCCCTGTGTTGGTCGATGCCGGTGTCGGCACTGCGTCCGACGCAACCATCGCCATGGAACTGGGTTGCGATGCGGTGCTGATGAACTCGGCCATCGCCCACGCCCAGCAACCGGTGATGATGGCTGAAGCCATGAAACACGCCATCGTGGCAGGCCGTCTGGCCTACCTCGCTGGCCGTATGCCGAAAAAACTCTATGCCAGCGCCTCTTCGCCGCTGGATGGTCTGATCAAGTAAGAGCCATTGATGACTGAATCGAACGACACGCCTATCCAGCCGGAAGAAGGCGACGAGCGCCAACACCGCCGCATCAAGAGCTTCGTGATGCGCGCCGGGCGCATGACCGAAGGCCAGCAAAAAGGTCTGGATCAAGGCACTCCGCTGTTCGTGTTGCCGCTGGCCGACGCGCCGGTGGATTACGATCAAGTGTTCGGCCGTTCGGCACCGCGCTCGCTGGAGATCGGTTTCGGCATGGGCCACTCGCTGCTGGAAATGGCCGCAGCCGCGCCGGATCAGGACTTCATCGGCGTGGAAGTTCACCGTCCGGGTGTTGGCGCGCTGCTCAATGGCGTGCTGACCCAAGGCCTGACCAACCTGCGGGTCTACGATTGCGACGCGATTGAAGTGCTCAACCGCTGCATCGCCGACAACAGCCTCGATCGCCTGATGCTGTTCTTCCCGGATCCGTGGCACAAGAGTCGTCACCACAAGCGCCGTATCGTTCAGGCCTCGTTCGCTGAACTGGTACGCAGCAAGTTGAAGGTTGGCGGCATTCTGCACATGGCCACCGACTGGGAACCGTACGCTGAATACATGCTGGAAGTGATGAACGTCGCCCCGGGCTATCGCAACCTCGCCGAAGACGGCAAGTGCGTACCGCGCCCGGCCGAACGCCCGATCACCAAGTTCGAACGCCGCGGCGAACGTCTTGGCCACGGCGTGTGGGACCTGAAGTTCGAAAAACAGTCCTAAGCATCACGCGATGATCGTTCCCACGCTCTGCGTGGGAATGCTGCCCGGGACGCTCTGCGTCCCACAGCGGACGCAGAGCGTCCATTGAGGCATTCCCACGCGGAGCATGGGAACGATCAAAAGCGGCCGAAAGATCAGCGGCGGTCGGCGACTACGCCGATGAGGACGAGGACTACCAACAGCACTGGCGCCAAGCTGTAGTTGTTGAACTGGCTCAAGCCTTTGATCACCCACGGTGTCGCGTAGATCAGCGCCGCGCCGCTGCCGATCACGCACAGCAGCGCCATCAGCGGTACGCGCAAAGCGCCGGCGATGCTGCCCAGACGTTGCTCGACCCAGCCTTTGAAGTCGGCGCCGAAAAGCACCAGCAGGCAACCCACCAGCGCCAGGGCGATTTCCGAGAGGTTGCTGCGGCTCCAGCGGGAGACGGTGGCGAGCAGGTCGAGTATCAAATCCATGGTTTTTCCTTAGGGCTGCCGTTGGGCGTTGGGCTCAGCTCAGAAATTTCTGCAGCAAATCGTTGAGGAACAATTGTCCGCGCTCGGTGGCCGCCAGACGTGACGGTTCGACCTGCAACAGACCACTTTGTTCTGCATCTGCCCGGGCCTCGGCGAGACTGTCGAGCGACAGCCCGGTGCGCTGCGGATAGAGCCGCGATTCCACGCCATCAGTCAGGCGCAACGCGTTCATCAAAAAGTCGAAGGGCAGCTCATCATTGCTCAGCGATTTCTCGCCAGCCTGAAAGTTTTTCACCGGGTTCAGATAGTCCTTCGGCAACCGTGTCTTCCACGTCCGCACGATGCGCCCGTCCGGATGACTCAACTTGCCATGCGCGCCCGCACCGATGCCGATGAAGTCGCCAAAACTCCAGTAATTGAGGTTATGCCGCGCCGGACGTCCGGCCTGTGCATAAGCCGAGACTTCGTATTGCGCGTAACCGTGCTTGGCCAACAGTGCCTGTCCGGCTTCTTGAATGTCCCACAGCGTGTCGTCTTCCGGCAGCACTGGCGGCTGATTCCAGAACACCGTGTTCGGCTCCAGCGTCAGTTGATACCAGGAGATGTGTGTCGGATTCAGTTCGATGGCCTGGCGCAAATCGCTCAAGGCATCGTCCAGCGACTGATCGGGCAAACCGTGCATCAAGTCGAGGTTGAAGTTATCGAACCCGGCCTGCCGCGCCATCCCGGCCGCGCGCACCGCTTCGTCACCGTTGTGAATCCGGCCCAGCGCCTTGAGTTTTTCCTGCTGAAAGCTCTGGATACCGATCGACAGACGATTGATCCCCAGCTTGCGGTAGGCGACAAACTTTTCTTGCTCGAACGTGCCCGGATTGGCTTCCAGAGTGATTTCGATGTCGTCGGCAAACGGAATGCGCTGCTCGACGCCTTCGAGCAAACGCCCAAGCGCTTCAGCGCTGAACAGACTTGGCGTACCGCCACCGAAGAAGATCGATGTCAGCTCACGACCATAAACCGCGTGCAGATCCTGATCGAGATCAGCCAGCAAGGCGTCGACGTATTCCTGCTCAGGCAACACCGGGCTGGCGGTGTGCGAGTTGAAATCGCAATACGGGCATTTGCGCACACACCACGGGATGTGGATGTACAGCGACAGGGGCGGCAGCGTGGGCAGCGGCGCCCGAGGCGAAGAAGCGGCGCCGCCGACGATCAGCGACGACGCGGAGGAATCAGGGGTCATTTCAAGCCCAGACGCTGGCGCAGCAGATCCATTGCACGGGCGCGGTGGCTGATCTGGTTCTTGTCGGCCGGGCTCAGCTCGGCGCTGGACACATCACGCTCCGGCACCCAGAACAGCGGGTCATAACCGAAACCGTGTTCGCCACTGGCAGCGGTCAGAATGCGCCCGTGCCACAAGCCTTCGCAGAGGATCGGCAATGGATCATCGGCATGACGCACCAGCGCCAGCACGCACACGAACTGCGCACCGCGCTCGGCTTCCGGTACATCTTTCAGGGCGTCGAGCAGTTTGGCGTTGTTCGCCGCATCGCCCTTGCCGTCGGCATAACGCGCCGAATAGATGCCCGGCGCACCGCCAAGGAAATCCACCGCCAGACCGGAATCGTCGGCCAGCGCCGGTAGCCCGGAAATGCGTGCGGCGTTGCGTGCCTTGAGGATCGCGTTCTCGACGAACGACAGACCGGTTTCTTCCGGCTCGACCTTGCTCCACTCGCCAATTGAGCGCAGTTGCACCGATTCGCCGAGCATGGCCTGAAGTTCTTTGAGTTTGCCGGCGTTATGGCTGGCCAGTACGAGCTGCTTGATGTTCATTATTCGCCGGGAAAGAGTTCTTGGTTGAAATTGATGGTGTTGATCTTGTCGCCGTTCTGCACCTTGATTTCAAAGGTGCGGGTTTCCTGTTGTTCCACCGGGTATTGGGCGATGTAGTACACCGCGCCCTGTTCGGTGACCTGACGGAAATTCAGCGGCACGCTCTTGCTGGTCAGGTCTTTGACTGTGCCGGTGACGCTGGCGATCAGCGGTTTGCCGTCCTTGATCACCGAGACATTGATCACGCCTTGATTCTTGCTGCGGATCAGTTCCGCCGCTTTAGCGATGTCCGGTTGCAGGTACGTCGAGTTGAAAGTGTTGTAGTGCACCGTCACGTCGCCAAAGGTTTCCTGACGCTCGGCTTTGATGACGTCGGCCGCCATAGCGCTGGCGCTCAGGCAGGCAGTCAATAACAACAACGCTAAACGACCCATGATCGTGCTCCTCGAAATGGCGTGGCTCAGACCGCGACCTTGTGGTCGGCAAGCACCGGGCTGCTGACGCGGTAGATACCAATCTCACCTAATAGATTAGGCCATAGCTTACTGGCCCACCCGTGACGGTGCTGTTGATCCACGGCAAGCCGATCAATGACCTTCGCGTCACGTTCGCGGCAAAGTGCCTCAAAGTCTTCGAAGGTGCAGAAGTGGATGTTCGGCGTGTTGTACCAGGTGTACGGCAGAAATTCCGAAACCGGCATGCGTCCCTTGCTCGCCAGATACCAGCGGCAGCGCCAGTGGCCGAAGTTCGGGAAGGTGATGATGCACTGACGGCCGACCCGCAGCATTTCGTCGAGGATCTTGTCCGGGTAGTGCACGGCTTGCAGGGCCTGGGTCATGACGACGATGTCGAAACTGTTGCTGGCGAAGTTGCCCAGGCCCTTGTCCAGATCCTGCTCGATAACGTTGACGCCTTTGGCCACGCATTGGGCGATGTTGTCGGCGTCGTTTTCCAGGCCATAACCGGTGACGTTCTTGTTGTCGCGCAGCCAGGTCAGCAGTTCGCCGTCACCGCAACCGAGGTCGAGGACGCGGCTGCCGGCGGGGATCCATTCCTGGATGATTTCCAGATCAGCTCTCATGGCTTTCTCACAACGTGATGCGGTTCATGTAATTGCCGAACGCCTGCAAGTAGCGCGGGATCGGAATCAGGAAGGCGTCGTGGCCCTGCGGCGCATCGATTTCCAGATAACTGACGTCCTTGCGCGCCGCCATCAGCGCATCCACCAGTTCACGCGAACGCGCCGGGGAAAAACGCCAGTCGGTGGTGAACGACATCACGCAGAACTTGGCCGTGGCGTTTTCGAAGGTTTTCGCCAGATCATCGTCGAAGTTCGCCGCCGGATCGAAGTAATCCAGCGCCTTGGTCATCAACAGATAGGTGTTGGCGTCGAAGCGTCCGGAGAACTCTTCGCCTTGATAACGCAGGTAGCTTTCGACCTGAAACTCGACACTGTGGAAGTCGTAGTTAAGCTTCTCGCTCTTCAGGCCACGGCCGAATTTCTCGCCCATCGAATCGTCGGACAGGTACGTGATGTGCCCGACCATGCGCGCCAGCATCAAGCCGCGCTTGGGGATCACGCCCGCTTCCTGGAACGAACCACCGTGGAATTCCGGATCCGTGAGGATCGCCTGACGCGCGACTTCGTTGAAGGCGATGTTCTGCGCCGACAGCTTCGGTGCCGAGGCGATGGCCAGGCAGTGACGCACGCGATCTGGATAGGTGATCGTCCATTGCAGCGCCTGCATGCCGCCGAGGCTGCCGCCGATCACCGCCGCCCACTGGCCGATGCCGAGCAGGTCAGCGAGACGCGCCTGGCTGTGCACCCAATCTTCCACGGTGAGTACCGGGAAGTCGGCACCGAACGGTTTGCCGGTCTCCGGGTTGATGCTGCTCGGGCCGGTTGAGCCGTTGCAGCCGCCGAGGTTGTTCAGGCTGACCACGAAGAATTTATTGGTGTCGATCGGTTTGCCGGGGCCGATGCAGCTGTCCCACCAACCGGGTTTACGGTCGTCGACGCTGTGATAGCCAGCGGCGTGGTGGTGGCCGGACAAGGCGTGGCAAATCAGTACGGCGTTGCTCGCTTGCGCGTTCAGCGTGCCGTAGGTTTCGTAGATCAGGTCATAGGCGGCCAGCGACCGGCCACAGGCCAAGGCCAGCGGTTCGCTGAAGTGCGCGGTTTGCGGCGTCACCAGACCAACAGAATCGGGGGGAAAGGCAGTTGGCATCGACCCTGCTCTCGTTGAAATGAGGCGTAAGTCTAAAGACCGGGGGGGTTAGCGGCAAGCAACGATCGGGCCTCATTCATTCATCGAACGCGACCCCTGTGGCGAGGGGATTTATCCCCGTTGGGTGGCGAAGCCGCCCCCTGCGTTCTATCAGCCAAACCGGGTTGGCAGGTTTTACGACTGCTGCGCAGCCGAGCGGGGATAAATCCCCTCGCCACAGGAGATCACGGGCGCACCAGGTCAGGCAAATCCGGCAACTTCTTCGGCGAGCAAATCTTCACTCGCTTCTGCCGGTTCAACTCGCCGCTGAGCAAACTCACCTGACTCTTCGAAACCCCAAACGCCTTGGCCAGAAAGCCCATCAGATAAGCATTGGCCTTGCCCTCGACCGGCGGCGCGGTCAGGCGAATCTTCAAACGATCGCCGTGCAGCCCGGCGAAATCATCGCTACGGGCTGCCGGTTGCAGGTGACACTCAAGGATCAAGTCGTCACCGTCCCATCGAAACCAGCTCACATCAGCAGACGGAGGATTTCCGGCATCATCGTCATCGCCGCCAGATTGTTGATCACCAGCATGTCGATCAGCTTCAGCGCGAGGAAGGCGAAGATCGGCGACAGATCCAGACCGCCGAGATTCGGCAGGATTTTGCGGAACGGCGCCAATGCCGGTTCGCAGATCTGATTAACCAGCTCAGCACCCGGATTGTGGCTGCCCGGTGCGACCCACGACAGAATCACGCTGATGATCAGGGCGAAGAAGAAAATCTTCAGGAACAGCGCGGTCACGCCGATGATCGACCAGATAAACAGTTGCAGCGGGTTACCGGTGGTGCCGTACGTCAGCAGCAGGGTCAGCGCCATCAGCGCCAGTTGCACCAGAATCGCCAATACCAGCGACGACATGTCCAGACCGAACACGCTCGGAATGATCCGGCGCAGGGGTTTGAGCAGGGGCTGGGTCGCTTTGACGATGAACTGGCAGAGCGGGTTGTAGAAATTCGCCCGCACCAGTTGCAGCACGAAACGCAGCAGCACGATCAGCAGGTACAGACTGCCGAGGGTTTGCAGCACGTAAACCGCTGCAGTGTTCAATCCAATCATGTAAGGCTCCTTATTTGCCCAGTTGTTCGGCCATTTCGGCCGAGCGGTGCGCGGCGGCGCCGAGTGCGGTTTCGACCAGGGCTTCGAAGCCATTGGCCTGGAAAGATTTGATGGCAGCTTCTGTGGTGCCATTTGGCGAAGTCACCCGGCGACGCAGTTCGGCGGCGTCGACATCGCTTGCGACGGCCATGTGCGCGGCGCCCAAGGCGGTTTGCAGCGTCAGTTGTTCAGCAACTTCCTTCGGCAGACCGAGTTTGACGCCGGCAGCGGTCATCGCTTCGATCAGCAGGAAGAAGTACGCCGGGCCGGAACCGGACACTGCCGTCACCGCATCCAGTTGCTGTTCTTCGTTCAGCCACAGCGCGATGCCGACGGCGGACAGCAGCTCTTCAGCCTGCTGACGCTGCTCGGCAGTCACTTCGCTGGTCGCGTACAAACCGCTGACGCCCTGACGCAGCAGCGCCGGGGTGTTCGGCATGCAGCGCACGATCGGCTGCTCGCCGAGCCAAGCGGTCATGCTCGCGCAGGTGATGCCGGCGGCAATCGACACCACCAGTTGATTCGGTTTCAGGCTCGGGCGAATCGCTTCGCACACGGTTTTCATGGCTTGCGGCTTGACCGCCAGCACGATCACGTCGACGCCGTCGATGGCTTGAGCGTTGTCGGCAAACGTTTCGATGCCGTGCTCAGCGCTGACCTTGGCGCGGGTTTCTTCGCCCGGATCGCTGGCACGGATGTGTGCAGCTTCCAGACCTTTGGCGCGCAGGCCGCCGATCAAACTGGCCGCCATGTTGCCCGCACCGATAAACGCAATACGTGTGTTGCTCATGTGTGGTCCTTATCTGCAAACGTTCAAGATTGGGAATAGTCGCGGGCGCCAAACAGGGCCGTACCGATACGAACCCAAGTGGCGCCTTGGGCGATGGCCGACTCAAGGTCGTGGCTCATGCCCATGGAAAGTGTGTCGAGCGGCAGATCAAGGCTCGCCTGCAATTTCTGCACGGCGGCGAAGGCCGCGTCTTGCTCGGCGCGGTCGTCGGTCGGCTCGGGAATCGCCATCAAGCCGCGCAGTTTCAGGCGCGGCAAAGCGCTGATGGCCGCGGCCAATGCCGGCAGATCGTCAGGCGTGCAGCCGGATTTACTGGCCTCACCGCTGACGTTGACCTGAATGCAGATGTTCAGCGGCGGCAGTTCAGCCGGGCGTTGTTCGGACAGACGTTGAGCGATTTTCAGGCGATCCACGGAGTGCACCCAGTCGAAATGCTCGGCAATCGCGCGAGTCTTGTTCGATTGAATGGGGCCGATGAAGTGCCAGATCAAGGGCAGATCCGCCAGTTCGAGCTGTTTGCTCAAGGCTTCCTGCAGGTAGTTCTCACCAAAGTCGCGCAGGCCGGCGGCATACGCTTCGCGCAGGGCCTCGGCGGGTTTGGTCTTGCTCACGGCGAGCAACTGGACGCTGTTTTCAGGACGGTGTGCGGCTTGGGTCGCGGTCTGGATGCGCGAACCAACGTGGGAAATGTTGTCTGCTATCGTGGACATCAAGAGGCGCCAGCGGTCTGAAGGTTCGCGGCATTCTACTGGAATTGAGGAACGCTATGGATATCACTGAACTGCTGGCCTTCAGCGCCAAACAAGGCGCGTCCGACCTGCACCTGTCGGCCGGTCTGCCGCCGATGATCCGCGTCGACGGCGATGTGCGGCGGATCAATCTGCCGCCGCTGGATCACAAGCAAGTGCACGAGTTGATCTACGACATCATGAACGACACCCAGCGGGTCGACTTCGAGAAACATCTGGAAACCGACTTTTCCTTCGAAGTCCCCGGCGTGGCGCGCTTTCGGGTCAATGCCTTCAACCAGAACCGTGGCGCCGGCGCCGTATTCCGTACCATTCCGTCAAAAGTGCTGAGCATGGACGACCTCGCCATGGGCGATGTTTTCCGCAAGATCACCGATGCCCCGCGCGGGCTGGTGCTGGTCACCGGGCCGACCGGCTCGGGCAAGTCGACCACGCTGGCGGCGATGATCGATTACCTCAACAACCATCGTCATCACCACATCCTGACCATCGAAGACCCGATCGAATTCGTTCACGAATCGCGCAAATGCCTGATCAATCAGCGCGAAGTCCACCGCGATACACGCAGTTTCGCCACGGCATTACGTTCGGCGTTAAGGGAAGACCCGGACGTGATTCTCGTCGGTGAGATGCGCGACCTGGAAACCATTCGCCTGGCGCTCACCGCTGCTGAAACCGGGCATCTGGTGTTCGGCACCCTGCACACCACGTCGGCGGCGAAAACCATCGACCGTGTGGTGGACGTGTTCCCCGGTGACGAGAAATCGATGGTGCGCTCGATGCTCTCGGAGTCCTTGCTGGCGGTGGTCTCACAGACGCTGATCAAGAAGATCGGCGGCGGTCGGGTCGCGGCGCACGAGATCATGCTTGGTACATCGGCGATCCGTAATCTGATCCGCGAAGACAAAGTCGCGCAGATGTATTCGGCGATTCAGACCGGTGGCTCGCTGGGCATGCAGACCCTCGACATGTGCCTGAAAGATCTGGTGAGCAAAGGCTTGATCAGCCGCGAGCATGCGCGGGAGAAAGCGCGGACGCCGGATAATATCTGATCGCTTTTATTCAGCCTCCCCGGTGGAGGCTCAATCCTTCGTTCACACATTCCTGACCAATCAGCTACGGCATTCGCTGGCAAACCTCCTTACAATCCCCTCCTTTGTTAGCTGCCTAAGCAAGGATTCTGCATGCAAGCTGCCAACCCGCGTCGCGGGTACATTCTGGGCCTCACGGCCTACATCATCTGGGGCCTGTTCCCGATCTATTTCAAAGCCATCGCCGAAGTACCGGCAGTCGAGATCATCATCCATCGGGTGCTGTGGTCGGCACTGTTCGGCGCGTTGCTGCTGATGGTGTGGAAACACCCGGGCTGGCTGCGCGAGTTGCTCGACAACCCCAAGCGTCTGGCGATTCTGGCGTTGAGCGGCACGCTGATCGCGGCCAACTGGCTGACGTATGTGTGGTCGGTGAACAACGGACGCATGCTGGAAGCGAGCCTCGGCTACTACATCAACCCGCTGGTCAACGTGTTGCTGGGGATGATGATTCTCGGCGAGCGTCTGCGGCGGATGCAGTGGATTGCGGTTGGGCTGGCCGCGGTGGGTGTGGCGCAGCAGGTCTGGCAGGTCGGCAGTCTGCCGTGGGTGTCGCTGGTGCTGGCGCTGACCTTCGGTTTTTATGGGCTGATCCGCAAACAGGCGCCAGTCAAGGCGTTGCCGGGTCTGGTGGTGGAAACCTGGATGCTGGTGCCGATTGCCATCGCCTGGCTGCTGTTCAACCAGACCGCGACCAGCGCGCAACCTGAGTTCTGGACAACCTCGCAAGCCTGGTGGCTGGTCGCCGCCGGCCCGGTGACGCTGGTGCCGCTGGTGTGTTTCAACGCAGCCGCGCGGCATTTGCCCTACACCACGCTGGGCTTCCTGCAATACCTCGCGCCGACGCTGGTGCTGCTGCAAGCGGTGCTGCTGTTTGGCGAGCACTTGTCGTCCAGCACGCTGGTCGCGTTCATGTTTATCTGGGCCGGTCTGGCGGTGTACAGCGTCGATGCGTGGATAAGTTTGCGCCGGCGCAGTTGATCAAAAAACACACAAACCTCCACAGGCCACGGTTCTCGTGGCCTGCAACATTCCGCCCCAAGGTTATCCACAGCGTGATCCCCGCCGTTTGTGTGCAAGTCACTGAATGCTGGCGGTTTTTTGATCAACTCCAGCAAAGCCACGGCGGGCGTGGCGTTGCGCGCAGTCTCTACAGGTTATCCACAGGCAGGTGCACGTTAAAACTGGATAACCTGATTGGCGTTTAAAGGTCTGTGCGTAACACCAGTTCGACCATCAAGTCATCGGCCAGGGTTTCCAGGCGTGACTGCAACACGTCGAGTGACAAAGTTAACGGCACGGCGAGAATCGCTTCGGCGTGGAACAGCGGCTCGCTGCTCATCGGCGCCGGACGCACTTCGGTCACCAGCCGTTCGAGGTTCACGCCCTGCTCGCTCAGCAAGCGGGTGATGTCGCGCACAATCCCCGGGCGGTCGTTGCCCACCAGTTCCATGGCGATCGGTTTCCAGGTGCAGGATTGTTCGATACCACTTTCAGCGATCAACACGCGAATGCCGTGAGTCGACAATGCTTGTAGGGCATCGACCAATTCGTCGTAAGCCTCTGCCGGCACGCCCACCCGCAAAATCCCGGCAAACTGCCCGGCCATCCGCGACATGCGACTTTCCAGCCAGTTACCGCCGTGCTCGGCAATGCATTGGGCAATGCGCTCGACCTGCCCGGGCTTGTCCGGGGCGAAAACGGTGAGTACGAGATGATCCATGGCGCCGCCCTCTTGTCATGACTGTTGTTATAGAAGGGGAAGTATAGGCAAGGGCGTTGATTCAGCCCGGCCCGACCTGCCGTGCTGGGAAACTGTGCCTGGGTTTAGGTTTAGGTTTAGGTTTAGGTTTAGGTTTAGGTTTAGGCATGAACCTGTGGCGAGGGGATTTATCCCGTCCGGCTGCGCAGCAGTCGTAAATCCTGCCAACTCGGTTTACCTGCCAAGAACGCAGGGGGCGGCTTCGCCACCCAACGGGGATAAATCCCCTCGCCACAATTGACCCCACCACCAAGCCCTATGTGACAGATGCCATAGCAGCCAAATAGTATTTATGTGTACAACTTTTGATATTTAGCTGGAACAATCCAATGGTTTTTTGAGAACATCCCGTTCCGCGATGTGACCGCAATGCGACATGAGGTCGCAGAACGACGTAATTAGTCTGATTTTCACAAGCGCAACTCATCATGTAGTATGCCGCAGCGCGCACTACATAACGCTGAACCGATGTCTGCCCGAAGCCTGTTCGCAACCCTGAAAGCCCCGTCAGCAAGGCCCCAAGCCGTTGATTGGTCCCAGCCCAGCCGCCAGCAATGGCATGTACTGGTCGGCAGGTTTGTGGTTTAAATGGCCCAGAGGCTTCATTGTCAAAATTGAAGAGCTGAAAAGCGAAATAGCTGAGCAGAGTGAGGCAAGCAATGACTGAACACGTTCAAGTCGGTGGCCTGCAGGTCGCCAAAGTCCTGTTCGACTTCGTGAACAACGAAGCCATTCCCGGTACCGGCCTCACCGCCGAAAAATTCTGGGAAGGTGCCGACAAGGTCATTCATGACCTGGCGCCGAAGAACAAAGCCCTACTCGCCAAACGCGATGACTTCCAGGCTCGTATTGACGCCTGGCATCAGGAACGCAACGGTCAGGCGCACGACGCCGTGGCCTACAAAGCCTTCCTGCAAGAAATCGGTTATCTGCTGCCAGAAGCGGCTGATTTCCAGGCAACGACGCAAAACGTCGATGATGAAATCGCCCGTACCGCCGGCCCGCAACTCGTTGTGCCGGTGATGAACGCTCGCTTTGCTCTCAATGCTTCGAACGCCCGCTGGGGTTCGCTGTATGACGCCCTTTACGGCACCGACGCGATCAGCGAAGAAGGTGGCGCAGAAAAAGGCAAAGGCTACAACAAGGTGCGTGGCGACAAAGTCATCGCCTTCGCCCGCGCGTTTCTCGACGAAGCCGCGCCATTGGCGGCTGGCTCCCACGTCGATTCGACCGGCTACAAAATCGCCGACGGCAAACTCGTGGTCACCCTCAAGGGCGGCAGCAACAGTGGCCTGCGCGATGATGCACAACTGATCGGTTTCCAGGGCGACGCCAACGCGCCAATCGCGATCCTGCTGAAACACAACGGTCTGCATTTCGAAATCCAGGTCGACGCTACTACCCCGGTTGGCCAGACCGACCCGGCCGGCGTCAAAGACATCCTGATGGAAGCGGCGCTGACCACCATCATGGACTGCGAAGACTCCGTGGCCGCCGTCGATGCTGACGACAAAGTGGTGATCTACCGCAACTGGCTCGGCCTGATGAAGGGCGACCTGTCGGAATCTGTGTCCAAGGGCGGCCAGACCTTCACCCGCACCATGAACCCGGATCGCACCTACGCCGCGCCAAATGGCGGTGAAGTGACGCTGCACGGTCGTTCGCTGTTGTTCGTGCGTAACGTTGGTCACCTGATGACCATCGACGCGATCCTCGACAAAGACGGTAACGAAGTGCCGGAAGGCATCCTCGACGGTCTGGTCACTTGCCTCGCGGCGATGCACAACCTCAACGGCAACACCTCGCGTCGCAACACCCGCACCGGCTCGGTCTACATCGTTAAACCGAAGATGCACGGCCCGGAAGAAGCCGCGTTCACCAACGAGTTGTTCGGGCGCATCGAAGACGTGCTCGGTTTGAAACGCAACACGCTGAAAGTCGGGATCATGGACGAGGAGCGCCGCACAACGGTCAACCTCAAGGCCTGTATCCAGGCGGCCAGCGAGCGCGTGGTGTTCATCAACACCGGTTTCCTCGACCGCACCGGCGACGAAATCCACACCTCCATGGAAGCCGGCCCGGTTGTGCGCAAGGCCGACATGAAGGCTGAGAAGTGGATCGGCGCCTACGAAAACTGGAACGTCGATATCGGTCTGAGCACCGGCCTGCAAGGTCGTGCGCAAATCGGTAAAGGCATGTGGGCGATGCCCGACCTGATGGCCGCGATGCTTGAGCAGAAAATCGCGCACCCATTGGCTGGCGCCAACACCGCTTGGGTTCCATCGCCGACTGCCGCTGCACTGCACGCGCTGCACTACCACAAGGTCGACGTGTTCGCCCGTCAGGCCGAACTGGCCAAACGTGCTCGCGCGTCGGTCGACGACATCCTGACCATCCCGCTGGCGGTCAACCCGAACTGGACGCCAGAGCAGATCAAGAACGAACTGGACAACAATTCCCAGGGCATTCTTGGTTACGTGGTGCGCTGGATCGACCAGGGTGTGGGTTGCTCGAAAGTGCCGGACATCAATGACGTCGGCCTGATGGAAGACCGTGCCACGCTGCGTATCTCCAGCCAGCACATCGCCAACTGGCTGCGCCACGGCGTGGTGACGGAAGCGCAAGTGATGGAAAGCCTCAAGCGCATGGCGCCGGTGGTGGATCGTCAAAACGCCAATGACCCGCTGTACCGTCCGCTGGCCCCGAACTTCGACAGCAACATCGCCTTCCAGGCGGCGGTCGAACTGGTGGTCGAAGGCACCAAGCAGCCGAATGGTTACACCGAGCCGGTTCTGCACCGTCGTCGTCGCGAGTTCAAGGCGGCTAACGGCCTGTAAATTTGCGTAGATGTGAAAAAGCCCTGGTCGAGAGATCAGGGCTTTTTTGTTTGGACGGCGGATTGGATTTTGTGCTGGGCTTGAGATCCATCCCCCTCACCCCAGCCCTCTCCCCCAAGGGGTAGAGGGGAAAGGGAGCAGATCTTCATGGTTTTCAAAATCGGAGTTCGACCGAGATATTTCACGTCGGTGTACCTTGCACATCCACCGCGGTCAGTCCCCTCTCCCTCCGGGAGAGGGCTAGGGTGAGGGGCTCTTAAGGCTCAATCCCCAACTCGCGCTTCACCAGCGCCAGCAACTGCGTCGTATCAATCGGCTTGAGCAGAAAATCCACCACGCTCAAATGCATCGCCGCAATCGCATCCTTCACATCGGCATCGCCTGAAACAATGATGATTGGCATCGCCGCCCGCACCGACTCGCGCACTTGCCGAATCAGATCCAGCCCATCGACATTGCCCATGCGCAGATCGGTAATCACCAGGCCAATCGAAGGCTTTTCAGCCAGCATCTTCAACGCCGTCTCACCACTCGCCGCGGTCATGCAGCGAATGCCGTCCAACGCGAGAATCTCCGACAACAGCTCCCGGGCGTCTTTGTCGTCATCGACGATCAGCACACGCTGCGGCGGCAGGTCGGGTTCGAGCATCACTGCGCTGAGCGCTTCTCGCTCGGCGTCGCTCAAAATATCGTGGTCGGACATGGCGTTCTCTAAGTATTCAAATCAATCCCTTGGCAAGTGGTCAGACAGCGCTGGGCAGAGCTTCAATGTGCACTTCGTCGGATTTTTTTCCAAGGGGTAACCGAGGGAATTTCCGACTGTTTGCGTAGGGCATCTCCGAAACTTCGCCAATGGTGGCAAAACCTAGACTTACGTCCAATGGGCACCCTGTCCGTAGGGGTCGACCATGGCCATAACGATCCGACAACAACAATTCGAAAAAGACTGCGGTAATAGTTATGAGTAAAGCGGACGCCTTCACCCAGGCAGGGAAAACCGCGGTATTGCAGAACATTCAGGGCACCCTGCAATTCCTCCAGCGCTTCCCGCCCTTCAATCAGATGGAACACGCCCACCTCGCTTATCTGGTGGAGCAATGTCAGCTGCGGTTTTACGCTCAGGGCGAGAGCATCATCAAACCCACTGACGGCCCGGTCGAACATTTCTATATCGTCAAGCAGGGCCGGGTGGTCGGCGAACGCCAGCACATCACCAAACCCGGCACCGAGACCACGTTTGAAATCACCACCGGCGAGTGCTTTCCGCTGGCTGCCCTGCTCGGCGAACGCGCGACGCGCACCGAGCATTTGGCCGGCGAAGATACCTTCTGCCTGCAACTGAACAAACTGGCGTTCATCAAACTGTTCGCCCTCTCCAACGCCTTCCGTGATTTCGCCTTGCGCGGGGTCAGCAGCCTGCTCGATCAGGTCAATCAGCAAGTGCAGCAAAAAGCCGTGGAAACCCTCGGCACGCAGTACTCGCTGAACACCCGACTGGGCGAACTGGCGATGCGTCACCCGGTGACGTGCAGCCCGGACACGCCGCTGCGCGAAGCGGTGAAGCTGATGCACGAGCAACAGGTCGGCAGCATCGTCGCCGTAGACGAAAACAAAGCACCGCTGGGGATTTTTACCCTGCGCGATTTGCGCCATGTGGTGGCCGAAGGCGTCGGTGATTTCAGCGAAGCCATCGAACGCCACATGACCCGCGCGCCCTTCTATCTCTCGCCGGATCACAGTGCGTTCGATGCGGCGATTGCCATGACCGAACGGCACATCGCCCACGTTTGTCTGGTCAAGGATCAGCGCTTGTGCGGCGTGGTTTCCGAGCGCGATCTGTTTTCTCTGCAACGGGTCGATCTGGTGCATCTGGCGCGGACGATTCGCAGCGCGCAACGCGTCGAACAACTGGTGACCCTGCGCGGCGAAATCGGCCAACTGGTCGAACGCATGCTCGCCCACGGCGCCTCATCGACGCAGATCACCCACATCATCACCCTGCTCAACGACCACACCGTATGCCGGGTGATCGAGCTGACCCTCGCCGAAAAAGGCGACCCCGGCGTGCCCTTCAGTTGGCTGTGTTTCGGCAGCGAAGGCCGCCGCGAGCAAACGCTGCACACCGATCAGGACAACGGCATTTTGTTCGACGCTCGCGATGCTGCGCACGCCGCAGAGATTCGCGGCAAGCTGCTGCCGATTGCCCAGCAGATCAACCAGAGCCTGGCGCAGTGCGGCTTCACCCTGTGCAAAGGCAACATCATGGCCGGCAACCCCGAGCTGTGTTTGTCGCGGGCGGAATGGGCGCGGCGCTTTGCGGCGTTTATTCGCGAGGCGACGCCGGAGAACCTGTTGGGGTCGAGTATTTATTTCGATCTGCGCGTGGTCTGGGGCGATGAAACAAGCTGCGAGCAACTGCGCCGTGGCATTCTTGATCAGGTCGGCGACAATCGTTTGTTTCAGCGCATGATGGCCGAGAACGCCTTGCGCAATCGTCCGCCGGTGGGGCGTTTTCGTGAGTTCGTATTGGCGCGCAAGAACGGTGAGAAAGCCACGCTGGACTTGAAGGTTCAGGGGCTGACGCCGTTTGTGGATGGCGCACGCTTGCTGGCGCTGGCCAACGGTATCGACGCCAACAACACCCTCGAGCGCTTCCGTCAGTTGGTCGATAAAGAAGTCATCGAACGGCTGGACGGCGCGGCGTATGAAGAGGCGTATCACTTCATTCAGCAGACGCGCATGCAACAGCATCAGTTGCAGACGCGGGAGAATTTGCCGTACTCCAACCGCGTCGATCCCGACAGCCTCAATCATCTCGACCGGCGCATCTTGCGTGAATCCTTGCGTCAGGCGCAGCGCCTGCAAAGCAGCCTGACGTTGCGGTATCAGCTATGAGTCTGTTTTCGTGGCTGCGCCCGGCGAGTCCGGTGGTGCCGGCGGATTTTCAGCAGCGACTGGCGAAGCTGCCGGCTATCACTGAACTGCGCGAATGCACCCTGCGCGAACAACGCTGGGTGGTGCTGGATCTGGAAACCACCGGGCTCAATCTGAACAAGGATCGCGTGTTGTCGATTGGTGCGGTGGTGATCGAGGACGGCGCGATCGACTTCAGTCAGCAATTTGAGCGCACCTTGCAGTGCCGGGAGTTGAAGCTTAGCCCCAGTGTGTTGATTCATGGGTTGGGGCCGAATGCGATTGCTGCCGGTAGTGAGCCGGCCGAGGCGTTGCTGGAATTGCTGGAGTTTATGGGTGACAGCCCGGTGCTGGCGTTTCATGCGCCGTTTGATCAGCACATGCTCGGACGGGCGTTGAAGGAGCATCTGGGGCACAAGTTGCAGCAGGTGTTTCTGGATGTCGCCGATATTGCGCCGCTGGTGTGTCCGCAAGCGCAGATCCGCGAGGCGGGGCTGGATGAGTGGATCGAGTGGTTTCGGCTGGAGGTGTTTGAACGGCATAACGCGAGCGCCGATGCGCTGGCCACGGCGGAGTTGGCGTTGATTCTGTTTAGCCGGGCGCGGGGGCAGCAGATTCATAGCCCGTTGAATTTGCAGCAGCGGTTGAGTCAGTGGAAGCGTCGCCAGCAAGCTCCATCGTTTTAAAAGCACCCTCACCCCAGCCCTCTCCCGGAGGGAGAGGGGGCCGACCGAGGTGTTCGAAGCTTTGCATCGACCTGAGGGATCCAGTCGATTATGGATTCAGCAGACATCGTTCACGTCGGCGTATTGCGTCAATATCCCCCAATCAGTCCCCTCTCCCCCCGGGAGAGGGTTAGGGTGAGGGGAGCCCTTCAGCGGCCCACCCGACCAGTGGCCAATTGCTAACCATTCCCACCTCTGCGAGAATCGCGAACAATTCGCGTTAGTTAATATTTCCCAATCGGTGATATTCGGTGCCTGCAGCCCAAAGCCCTCACAGTGAACTCGTTGGTGCGATGTATCGCGACCATCGCGGTTGGCTATTGACGTGGCTGCGGCGCAATGTGGCCTGTCCGCAACGTGCCGAAGATCTGAGTCAGGACACCTTCGTACGCCTGCTCGGTCGTGATGAGTTGCTGACACCCCGCGAACCGCGCGCCTTTCTGGTGGCGATCGCCAAAGGCCTGCTGTTCGATTACTTCCGCCGCGCCGCGCTGGAACAGGCTTACCTCACCGAATTGATGCTGATCCCCGAAGGCGAACAACCGTCGGTGGAAGAACAGCAACTGATCCTCGAAGACCTCAAGGCCATCGACCGCTTGCTCGGCAAACTGTCGACCAAGGCTCGCGCTGCCTTCCTTTATAACCGCCTCGACGGCCTCGGGCATGCCGAGATCGCCGAGAAGCTCGGCGTTTCGGTGCCGCGTGTGCGCCAGTACCTCGCGCAAGGTATTCGTCAGTGCTACATCGCGCTATACGGTGAGCCGACGTGAGCCCGGCCAGTTCCAGACCGGTTCAGGCCCACGTGCTGGACGCGGCGATTGCCTGGCAGTTGACCCTCGATTCAAGCAGTCCGCTGGAGCGTGAAGAATTCGCCAAATGGCACGCGGCCAATGAAGAACACGCCCGGGCCTGGCGCCAGTTGGGCATGCTTGATCAGCGTTTCAGCGTGGCCAAAGGCCCGGCCCGCAGCGCTCTGCTGCAATCCCGGGAAAGCATCCGTCGCCGCGTGCGCAAGTTGGGCAGTGGTCTGGCGAGCGTTGTGGTGGTCGTCGGCGTGGCGCTGTTTGCTGGCGAACGTTATCTGCCGCTGGATTACTGGCTCGCCGATCAGCGCACTGCCACCGGTGAACAGCGCATCGTGCGTCTGTCCGATGGCACCGTGCTCAATCTCAATACCCACAGCGCGGTTGACGTGCGTTTCGATGACAAGCGCCGACTGATCGTTCTGCAGGAAGGCGAAATCCTCGTGGAAACTGGTCACGGCGATGCGCGGCCCTTCATCGTCGAAACCCGTGAAGGCAGCATGCGTGCGTTGGGCACGCGGTTTTTGGTCAAGCGAGAAGACGAAGGTACGCGTCTGAGTGTGTTGCAGTCGGCTGTCGCGGCGCACCCGCAATCGAATCCTCAGGAGCAGATCCTCCACGAAGGCCAGCAGGTATTTATGCGCAGTGACGGGCTCGACGCAATCGTCGCCCTCACCCCCGGCGCCGACGCCTGGACACGTGGCATGTTGGTGGTCGACAACGCACGGCTGGGCGATCTGGTGCATGAGCTTGGGCGTTATCGTCGCGGGCATCTGGGTGTGGCGCCGGAAGTGGCGGATTTGCGCATTACTGGCAGCTTTCCGCTGCATGACACCGATAAGGCCTTGAGCGCGCTGCTGCCGACGTTGCCGGTGCAGATTGAGCAGCACACGCCTTATTGGGTGACGGTCGCGAAGGCTGATTCCAAGCCTGAGTGATGTGGTGCCCGAGCTATGGCTATCGCGAGCAGGCTCACTCCTACAGTTGAAATGCGTTCCCCTGTAGGAGTGAGCC
>NZ_JASCPK010000076.1:0-28134 GCF_029959385.1 Pseudomonas sp. PS01303 | reverse complement strand
ACCACTTGCGCTTCAGATCTCTCGTCAGCGGGAGGCGAATTCTACAGCGTTACACGCTGCTGTCAACACCTCTTTTTCAACTTCCTTTTGGCTTCGATGAACTGAAGCACTTGCTGCCGAAACCTACATAACTCATTGAATCTCAAGGAGTTTTCCGTTTCGACTGCGCCGGAAGTGGGGCGAATTATAGACATCTAGAATTCGCCGTCAACCCCTATTTGCAGCTTTACTCGGATTTCAGCGTAATCCGTGCAAATGCCTTCTTGCCTGCCTGGCAAACGTGAGTCGCGCCCAGTACATATATAAAGGAGCGATCAACCACCTCACCATCAACACGCACACCACCGGACGCCAACAGGTCGCGCGCCGCTGCAGAGTTCTTCACCAGACCTGCCTTATTAAGAACAGCGGCGATCGGCATGTCTTCAGCAGAAGTCAGCTCGATCTCTGGCAGGTCATCCGGCAGCTCGCCATCCTTCATGCGATTGCCCGCCGCGCGATGAGCATTGGCCGCAGCCTCTTCACCGTGGAAGCGCGCAACGATTTCTTCAGCCAGCTTGATTTTGACGTCACGCGGATTGGCGCCTGCTTCTACATCAGCACGCAGCGCATTGATCTCGTCCATCGAGCGGAAGCTAAGCAACTCGAAGTAACGCCACATCAATGCATCCGGGATCGAAACCAGTTTGCTGTACATGACGCCCGGCGCTTCCTGAATACCGACGTAGTTGCCCAACGACTTGGACATCTTCTTCACGCCATCCAGACCTTCAAGCAGCGGCATGGTCAGAATGCATTGAGCTTCCTGACCGTAACCACGCTGAAGCTCGCGCCCCATCAGCAAGTTGAACTTCTGATCGGTGCCGCCCAACTCAACGTCCGCACGCAAGGCCACCGAGTCGTAACCCTGAACCAGCGGATAGAGGAACTCGTGAATAGCGATCGGTTGATTGGTGGTGTAGCGCTTGTCGAAGTCATCGCGCTCAAGCATGCGAGCAACGGTGTACTGCGAAGTCAAACGAATGAAGTCCGCCGGCCCCATCTGATCCATCCAGGTGGAGTTGAAAGCAACTTCGGTTTTCGCTGGATCGAGAATCTTGAACACCTGAGCCTTATAAGTCTCGGCGTTTTCCAGGACTTGCTCACGGGTCAACGGTGGGCGCGTGGCGCTCTTGCCGCTCGGATCACCGATCATCCCGGTGAAGTCACCTATAAGAAAGATCACCTGATGCCCCAGTTCCTGGAACTGGCGCAGCTTGTTAATAAGCACCGTGTGACCCAAATGCAGATCCGGAGCGGTCGGATCGAAACCAGCCTTGATACGCAGCGGTTGGCCGCGCTTGAGCTTCTCGATCAGCTCGGACTCGACCAATAGTTCTTCCGCACCACGTTTAATCAGCGCTAGCTGCTCTTCAACCGACTTCATAACAGACCCGCAAGGCTCAGATTCAAAGGGAACCAACCATACAAGATCGTGCACCAATTACAAGTTTTGCCCGGCGCACGGACACCAATCCACAAACGCGCTGTCTGTAGACTTGCTTAAGAGATGATTTGGTTATATTTTATACAGTTATTTCATCTTCATCATGTCATTCATCTTTTCCAATTCATCATATTTCAAAGTCAAAACTACTTATGACCACAGAACCGTCTAAAGCGCCTCCGCTTTACCCGAAGACCCACCTGCTCGCTGCAAGTGGAATCGCTGCCCTTCTCAGTCTGGCGCTCCTGGTATTCCCTTCCAGTGATGTTGAAGCCAAAAAGACGACCCTGAGTCTTGAACTGGAAAGTCCTGCTGAACAACTGACACAAGATCAAGACGCTGCTGACGCCGCTCAAGCCACAAATGAGCCTGTCAGCTCGCCATTTGCACAGATCGAAAACACCGACGAAACTGCCCCGCAAACCGCTGAAACCGAGCCAGCACCTGCCCCGACTGCAGAGAAAGCCAAGGCTGCCAGCCATCGCGAAGTGGTCGTCGCCAAGGGCGATACGCTGTCCACTTTGTTTGAAAAGGTCGGTCTGCCCGCCGCTTCCGTTCACGAAGTATTGGCCAGCGATAAACAAGCCAAACAGTTCAGCCAACTTAAACACGGCCAGAAGCTCGAATTCGAATTGAACCCGGAAGGCCAACTGACCAGCCTGCACAGCAAGGTCAGCGACGTCGAAACCATTACCCTGACCAAGAATGACAAGGGTTATGCCTTCAATCGGGTTACCGCTAAACCCACCGTACGCACCGCTTACGTACACGGCGTGATCAACAGCTCGCTGTCCCAGTCCGCCGCCCGCGCTGGCCTCTCGCACAGCATGACCATGGACATGGCGAGCGTGTTTGGTTACGACGTCGACTTCGCTCAGGACATCCGTCAGGGCGATGAATTCGACGTGATCTATGAGCAAAAAGTGGTCAACGGCAAAGCCGTCGGCACTGGCCCGATCCTCTCTGCACGCTTTACCAACCGCGGCAAGACCTACACCGCCGTGCGTTACACCAACAAACAAGGCAACAGCAGCTACTACACCGCTGACGGCAACAGCATGCGCAAGGCGTTCATCCGTACGCCGGTAGACTTCGCCCGCATCAGCTCGAAGTTTTCCATGGGCCGCAAACACCCGATCCTCAACAAGATCCGCGCCCACAAAGGCGTCGACTACGCAGCACCACGCGGTACGCCTATCAAGGCTGCCGGCGACGGTAAAGTACTGCTGGCCGGCCGCCGCGGCGGTTACGGCAACACCGTGATCATCCAGCACGGCAACACTTACCGTACCCTTTACGGCCACATGCAAGGCTTCGCTAAGGGCGTGAAAACCGGCGGTACCGTCAAGCAGGGCCAGGTGATCGGCTATATCGGCACCACCGGCCTGTCCACTGGCCCGCACTTGCACTATGAGTTCCAGGTCAACGGCGTCCACGTCGATCCGCTGGGCCAGAAGCTGCCAATGGCTGACCCGATCGCCAAAGCCGAGCGTGCTCGCTTCCTCGCGCAGAGCCAACCGCTGATGGCGCGCATGGATCAAGAGAAAGCCACCATGCTGGCTTCGAGCAAGCGTTAAGCCATGGCCCTTTATATCGGTGTGATGTCCGGAACCAGCCTCGACGGCCTGGACATTGCTCTGATTGAGCAGACCTCGGCGATCAAACTGATCGCCACGCACTACATTCCCATGCCTGAATCCCTGCGCGCCGAGCTGCTTGGCTTGTGCGCCAGCGGCCCCGACGAAATCGCCCGTTCGGCGATTGCCCAGCAACACTGGGTGAAGCTCGCCGCGCAGGGTATTCATACCCTCCTCGACCTGCAGCAACTCAAACCCGAAGCCATTCGTGCGATCGGCAGCCACGGCCAGACCATTCGCCACGAACCGGCGCGCGGCTTCACGGTGCAGATCGGCAACCCTGCCCTGCTCACCGAGTTGACCGGCATTACCGTGGTCAGCGACTTCCGCAGCCGCGATGTCGCTGCCGGCGGCCAGGGTGCGCCGCTGGTTCCGGCCTTCCATGAAGCTTTGTTCGAAGAGCGTACCGGTAACCAGGCAGTCTTGAATGTCGGCGGTTTCAGCAATCTGAGTCTGATAGAGCCGACCAAGCCTGTAGCCGGTTTCGACTGTGGCCCTGGGAATGTTCTGATGGACGCCTGGATTCAGCAGCAGCGCGGTGAAAACTACGACCGTAATGGCGACTGGGCGAGATCAGGTGCTGTTGAGCCAACCCTGTTGCAGGCGCTGCTCAGCGATCCATTCTTCGTCACCAAAGGCCCGAAAAGCACCGGTCGCGAAGTGTTCAACCTGCCTTGGCTGGAGCAACACTTGTCACGGTTGCCGGCCTTCGCTGCGGAAAACGTGCAGGCCACGCTGCTTGAACTGACTGCGCTGACCATCATCGAGTCGCTGCAAAGCGCTCAGTCCGACACCCAAGAGTTGTTGGTCTGTGGCGGTGGCGCGCATAACGCCACATTGATGAAGCGCTTGGCCGCCCTGCTGCCTAACGCAACCGTAGCCAGCACTGCCACTCACGGCGTCGATCCGGACTGGGTCGAAGCCATGGCCTTCGCCTGGCTCGCTCATTGCTGCCTCGAAGGCATCGCCGCCAACCGCCCAAGCGTCACCGGCGCGCGCGGTCTTCGCGTCTTGGGCGCCATCTACCCGGCCTGATCAAACCGCACACAGCAAAACGCCGCAGAACCGAAAGGCTCTGCGGCGTTTTGTTATCTGAAACGAAGAGGCGTCAGATCGAGAACGAAGAGCCGCAACCACAGGTCGTGGTGGCGTTCGGGTTCTTGATCACGAAGCGCGAACCTTCCAGACCTTCCTGGTAATCCACTTCAGCACCGGCCAGGTACTGGAAGCTCATCGGATCAACCACCAGACTCACACCTTCGCGCTCGACGATGGTGTCGTCCTCGGCCACGTCTTCATCGAAGGTGAAACCGTATTGAAACCCTGAACAACCGCCGCCCGTAACGAATACGCGCAGCTTCAAGCGATCATTCCCCTCTTCATCGACCAGGCTCTTCACCTTGTGCGCGGCACCGTGGGTGAATTGCAAAGCCGTGGGGGTGAAGGATTCGACGCTCATGCTGACTATCTCCCGGCGTTACGCCGCCATAATGCGTGATGACGCGCATTATCCGCTTCTCCTAGAAAATCGGTCAACTATTAGAGGAGCAGCGGCAAGATTCAAGCTGCGAGCTTCACGCTTGCGGCTCACAACTTGAAGCTTGTAGCTGCCCTTATGGCAGCATACCGGCATGGGACAGGCCGAAGCGCTCGTCCAGACCGAACAGGATGTTCATGTTCTGCACTGCCTGACCCGACGCACCTTTGACCAGATTGTCGATCACCGACAACACCACGACGAGGTCGCCATCCTGCGGACGGTGAACCGCAATGCGGCAAACGTTGGCGCCACGCACGCTGCGGGTTTCCGGATGACTACCGGCTGGCATCACATCGACGAACGGTTCGTTGGCATAACGCTTTTCGAACAGCGCCTGCAGATCCACCGAACGATCAACCACGGTCGCGTAGAGCGTGGAGTGAATACCACGAATCATCGGCGTCAGGTGCGGAACGAAGGTCAGCCCCACGTCCTTGCCCGCTGCGCGACGCAGACCCTGGCGAATTTCCGGCAAGTGACGGTGACCTTTTACCGCGTACGCCTTCATGCTTTCCGACGTCTCGGAGTACAACGAGCCTACAGCTGCACCGCGACCGGCGCCGCTGACACCGGATTTGCAGTCGGCGATCAGACGCGAAGTATCGGCCAGACCGGCTTCAAGCAAAGGCAGGAAACCCAGCTGCGTCGCAGTCGGATAGCAACCCGGCACCGCGATCAGACGAGCTTTCTTGATCTGTTCGCGATTGACTTCCGGCAGACCGTAAACCGCTTCGTCCAGCAGTTCAGGCGCGCCGTGCGGCTGGCCGTACCACTTGGCCCACTCTTCCGCGTCTTGCAGACGGAAGTCCGCCGACAGGTCGATGACCTTGGTGCCCGCTGCCAGCAGTTCGCCCGCCAGTGCGTGAGCCACACCGTGCGGCGTGGCGAAGAACACCACATCGCAAGCGCCGAGGGTTTTGATGTCCGGCACGCTGAAGGCCAAGCCGTCGTAGTGGCCGCGCAGGTTCGGGTACATATCAGCCACGGCCAGACCGGCCTCGGATCGGGAAGTGATCACAACCACTTCTGCCTGCGGATGCTGTGCCAACAGACGCAGCAATTCGACACCGGTGTAACCCGTGCCGCCGACGATACCGACCTTGACCATAACCTGCCCTCAAAGAACCCACTGGAAAGCCGTCGATAATAGGGGCCGCGCGGCCCTGCGACAACCGTCAAGGTGACGTGCGGACGCTCAAGCCTCTACTATCCGGGTACCGTGAACCTGGAATAACTAAAAATGCTCTATTTATGGATAAAAGCTTTTCACATTGTCAGCGTCGTTTGCTGGTTTGCCGGACTGTTCTACTTGCCGCGACTGTTCGTGTATCACGCGCAAAGCGAAGACACGATCAGCAAAGAACGCTTCAGCGTCATGGAGCGCAAGTTGTACCGCGGCATCATGGGCCCGGCGATGATTGCCACGCTGATCTTCGGCGGCTGGCTGATCTACCTCAATCCGAGCATCTTCAGCATGGGCGGCTGGATTCACGCCAAACTGACTCTGGTCGTTTTGCTGATCGGCTACCACCACATGTGCGGCGCGCAGGTAAAACGTTTTGACCGTGGCGAAAACACCCGCAGCCATGTCTTTTATCGCTGGTTCAATGAAGTGCCGGTTCTGATATTGCTGGCTATTGTAATTCTGGTCGTGGTCAAGCCGTTCTAACTTCAACAAGAACAGATCTCTGGGGTATTCATCATGTCGCTGCCCGCTTTGCTCGAACAACGTCTGCGTCTGCCCGTAGTGGCGGCGCCGATGTTTCTGATTTCCAACCCTGAGTTGGTGCTCGCCTGCTGCCGTAATGGCGTAGTCGGCAGTTTTCCGGCCTTGAACCAACGCGAAAGCAGCGGCTTCAAAGCGTGGCTGGAACAGATCGAAGCGGGCCTTGCGACACTGGAGAACCCCGCGCCCTACGCAGTGAACCTGATCGTACACAGCAGCAATCCGCGCTTGCAGGCGGATCTGAACATCTGCGTCGAACACAAAGTGCCGATCGTCATCACCAGCCTCGGCGCGGTGAAAGAGTTGGTCGACGCGGTACACAGTTATGGTGGCCTGGTCTTCCATGACGTCACCACGCGCCGGCATGCCGAGAAAGCGGCCGAGGCCGGGGTCGATGGTTTGATCGCGGTCGCGGCCGGCGCCGGGGGCCATGCCGGTACCTGGAGCCCGTTTGCGCTGATCGCCGAGATCCGTGAGTTCTTCGACAAGACGCTATTGCTTGCAGGATGTTTGAACCACGGCCATGAGATTCTCGCCGCACAGCTGCTCGGCGCGGATTTGGCCTACTTCGGTACGCGATTTATCGGCACCACTGAAAGTCATGCGCCTGACGCTTACAAGGAGATGCTCCTGACAGCCAAGGCTGCGGACATCATTCATACTCCAGCGGTGTCAGGGGTTCCGGCCAGCTTCATGCGCCAGAGCCTGCAAGCCGCCGGTTTCGATACGGCTGCCCTGCAAGGCAAGGGCGAAGTGAATTTTGGCGACAAGCTCAAGCCGATCAATGACGAGGCCAAGGCCTGGAAGACCGTATGGTCTGCCGGTCAAGGTGTCGGGCAGATCGATGACCTGCCGAGTGTCGATCAGTTGATCGCACGACTCGACGCCGAGTATCGTCAGGCGCAGGAGCGCGCTGCACAGCTACCGCTACGCTGGCCTCGCCAATAAAAACAGGCCAGTCGCCCGTTGACTGGCCTTACACTGCTGACCCTCAATCATTCGCGACAAGGATGCCTCGGCCATGAGCGAACCCCGTTACAAGATCGTTTTCGACGGTGCTCTACAGCCCGGTGTCGATATCACGACCGCCAAACTCAATCTGGCGAATCTATTCAAAAGCGATGTGGCCGCAATTGAGCGTCTCTTCAATGGCAGTGTCGTCGCCCTCAAACGCGATCTTTCCCACAGCGATGCGCAGACGTACCTCCAAGCGCTGAACAAAACCGGGATTGATGCGCGCATTGAAAATGAAACCGCCATCGAGCTGAACCTCAATGACGTCCACGAGCATGCCCCCGCCGTGGCCGAACCTGACTCTCCTTATGCACCGCCACGTGCCAGCGTCGGCGAAAGTCTGCCGGCCTTCGCAACGCTCAAGCCGTTTGGGGTCGAAGGCCGGATCGGTCGTCTGCGTTTTCTTGCCTGGACAATGGTGCTCGGCTTGGTGACGCTGCCGATCGTGGGTGTGTTCGCACTGATCGCCTTGGGGCTGGTCAGCGGCGAATCGACCACTGGCTTGATCATCGGCGGGATTCTCGCCTTCTTTTTGTTCCTCGGCTTTTTCATCGTCAGCATTCTGTTCAGCGTTCAGCGCCTGCACGATATCGGCTGGTCGGGCTGGCTCTGGTTGCTCAACCTGGTGCCGGTGGTGGGCAGTTTCTTCCCGCTGGTGATTATGGTCGTGCCGGGCAATACCGGCGCCAACCGCTACGGCCCGCCGCCGCCACCGAACAGCACAGCGGTCAAAGTGCTGTGCTCGTTGTGGATCGTGTTCTTCGCGTTGATCTTTGTCGGTGGAATATTCGGCGGGTTCTCGGCCGTCCAGGACGAATATGAAAGCAATCTGGAAAGCAGCTACCAAAGCGGTTCAGTGACCACCGATGAAATCGACGTCGAGGTCGAACCTGCAGCGAATTCCGCCGACGAGGCAGCCGAACCGGCGCAGGCCCCTGTAGACTCTGCGAAAGAATGAACAGCGCTCCCCGCCGTGACACCCGCGTCGCCGGCGCGGAGCTGTTGCGATGGAGAATTGCATGACCCGTTACGCTCTGATCACCGGCGCCTCCAGCGGCATCGGCCTGGCCATGGCCGAAGCTCTGGCCCGGCGCGGCCGCAGCCTGATTCTGGTGGCTCGACAGCGTGATCAGCTGGAAAGCATTGCGATCGAACTGACCCAGCGCTTCGGCGTCGAAGTGTTGTTCCGCGCCTGCGATCTCGGCGAGCCGTTGCGCTTGTCCGGTTTTCTGCTGGAACTGGAAGAAGGCGATCGGCAGATTGATTTGCTGGTGAACTGTGCGGGTATCGGCACTTGCGGCCCGTTCCTCGCGCAGGACTGGATGACCGAGCAGGATCTGATCGAGGTGAACATCCTCGCCCTCACCCGCCTCTGCCATGCGATCGGTAACAGCATGGCACTGCAAGGTGGCGGGCAGATTCTCAACGTCGCTTCGGTGGCGGCGTTCAATCCCGGCCCGTGGATGAGCACTTACTTCGCCAGCAAGGCTTATGTGCTGCACTTTTCCGAAGCGCTGCGGGTCGAGCTGAAAAAGTGCGCGGTCAAGGTCTCGGTACTCTGCCCCGGCCCGACCCGCACGGCATTTTTCCGTACCGCACAATTGAACACGGAAAAGCTCAACGCCAGCAACGTGCTGATGAGTCCCGAGGAAGTCGCGCTGTACACCGTGCGCGCCCTCGACAAGAACCGCGCGATCATCATTCCGGGGCGCCGCAACCGCTGGTTCGCGTTCCTGCCGCGACTGGGTTCGCGCTGGCTTAACCGCACGATTGTCGGCATGGTTAACAAAGCTTACTGCCCGCGCTGAAGCAGCATGATTCAACGCGGTACACTCGATTCAGCCCAAACAACGGAGAAAACAGCAGTGGATACTCTGTTCACCAAGATCATCAACCGGGAAATCCCGGCCAAGATCATTTACGAGGACGACCAGGTTCTGGCCTTCCACGACATCGCCCCTCAGGCGCCCGTGCATTTTCTGGTGATCCCGAAGAAACCGGTGCGCACCCTCAATGACCTGACCGAAGACGACAAGGCTTTGGCCGGGCACATCCTGTTCACTGCGCAGCGTCTGGCACTGGAACTGGGTTGCGAGGAAGGCTTCCGCGTGGTGATGAACTGCAATGAAAAAGGTGGCCAGACGGTTTACCACATTCATATGCATGTACTTGGTCAGCGCCAGATGAACTGGCCGCCGGGTTGAGGCAAGCCCCCTGTGGGAGCGAGCCTGCTCGCGAAGACGTCGGCACGCTCAACATTTCAGTGCCTGACACCACGCTTTCGCGAGCAGGCTCGCTCCCACAAAAAAGCATGACCGCGCAGCAAATGACCCAGCGCAAACCTTCCCCGGCCGATTCGGTTAAACTGGCCGCCGAGATTCTTCCCGGAGGTCAGCATGACTACCCAACGTCACTACTCGCCGATTGACCGTCTTCTGCTGCAAGCCGATGCCGCGATGCGTACCCTGCTGCCCTCCAGTGGCCAGCCGTACCGTCCGTCGCCAGCGATCTTGCAGCCGGACACGCAGATGAGCGACGAAGACACCCGCCACGTCGCCGGTCTGATGCGCATCAACCACACCGGTGAAGTCTGCGCCCAGGCGTTGTATCAAGGACAGGCGCTGACCGCCAAGTTGCCGCAAGTGCGCGCAGCCATGGAGCACGCGGCTGAAGAAGAGATTGATCATCTGGTCTGGTGCGAACAGCGCATTCACCAGTTGGGCAGCCATACCAGTGTGCTCAATCCGCTGTTTTACGGGATGTCGTTCGGGATTGGCGCGGTGGCCGGGTTGATCAGCGACAAAGTGAGTCTGGGCTTTGTGGCGGCTACCGAGCACCAGGTGTGTAAACACTTGAATGAACATCTGGAGCAATTGCCGGCGGAGGACGAGAAGTCCCGGGCGATTCTGGAGCAGATGCGTATTGATGAAGAGCATCATGCGGAGAGTGCGCTGGAGGCTGGAGGGTTTCGTTTTCCGGCGCCGGTGAAGTTCGGGATGAGTATTTTGGCTAAGGTGATGACCAAGAGTACTTATCGGATTTGAGAGATGTATTGCTATATAGGGCCCCTTCGCGAGCAGGCTCGCTCCTACAGGGGGCTTTGTTTCAGTAATAAAAAAGGCGACTGTCCTGAGACAGTCGCCTTTTTTTGTGTGCGGGAATCTTAGGTCGGCATGTTGCGCGCGTAGAAGATTTCCAGCATTTCGTGTTTCACCCGGTCGGTCACCTGAGCACGCTGCTCGGAGGACAGGCTGCTGGTCGCGTCGCCGAACAGATAGTTATCCAGTTCGAAGTTCTTCAGCAGCATTTTGGTGTGGAACAGGTTTTCCTGGTACACGTTCACGTCGGTCATCTGGTACGCGTCGCGAGTGTCTTCGGAGAGGTAGTTCTGGATCGAGTTGATCTCGTGGTCGATGAAGTGCTTGTTGCCTTCAACGTCACGGGTGAAGCCGCGCACACGATAATCCACAGTCACGATGTCCGAATCAAACTGGTGAATGAGGAAATTGAGCGCTTTCAGCGGTGAGATGACACCACACGTCGACACGTCGATGTCCACACGGAACGTGGCAATACCGTCGTCCGGATGAATTTCCGGATAGGTGTGCACCGTGATGTGGCTCTTGTCGAGGTGGGCCAGGATAATTTCGGGCAACGGGCCCGGCGATTCTTCGATCTGGCTGTCGGTCGGGGTGACCGGCTCTTCAGAGATCAGAATCGTGACGCTGGCGCCCTGGGGTTCATAGTCCTGACTCGCGATGTTCAGGATGTTGGCACCAATGATATCGACAACTTCCGTGAGGATCTGCGTCAGACGTTTCGCGTTGTACTCTTTATTGATGTACTCGACGTACGCCTGCTGGTCTTGCGGGGTTTCCGCATAGCAGATGTCATAGATGTTGAAGCTCAAGGTCTTTGTCAGGTTATTGAACCCGTGGAGCTTGAGTTTGCTTTTCACCGTTAAAAACTCTCTATGTATGCGGCGCAGCCGCGTGATCAAGCATGCCCGTCAAGTGCGAACAACGCACCTGCGTAGGACGGTTAACACCTCTTCGCGATGGCGATTTTGGTTATCTGTTCAGGCGGATGATCCGTCGGTTGACCGATCACTGCCCTGAAAAAAGTGGCGCATTATGCAGACGTCAGCGGGGGATCGCCAGAGTCTGCACTGCTTTTATGATAGTTGAATGTCGCTTCAACCGAGTTCGACGATTTCGTAATCGTGGGTGATGGCCACGCCAGCGGCGCCGAGCATGATCGAGGCCGAGCAATATTTCTCGGCGGACAGTTCGATCGCGCGTTTGACCTGGGCTTCTTTCAAGCCACGGCCCTTGACCACGAAATGCATGTGAATCTTGGTGAAGACCTTCGGATCTTCAGTCGCGCGCTCGGCTTCAAGAAAGGCTTCGCAGCTTTCCACGGCCTGGCGCGACTTCTTCAGAATGCTGACCACGTCGAAATTGCTGCAACCGCCCACACCGAGCAGGAGCATTTCCATCGGGCGAACACCCAGGTTACGACCACCGGCGTCCGGCGGACCGTCCATCACCACGACATGACCGCTGCCGGATTCGCCGAGGAACATGGCTTCGCCAGCCCATTGGATGCGTGCCTTCATCGCCAAGACTCCACTGTAGAAAAAAGGGTCGCCAGCTTAGCACGGGCATTGTGCCGCCAGCGCGCGTCGTTCCTAGGACGGATGCGTCTACGACGTAGGTAATTTCTCGAATTTGCGACGAAGTGTCTGTTAAGCTGGCGCCAATTCGCTGGCGCCCATGCCAGCTGTGCAGCGACCGCCTTCAGCGCCTCATAAAAAAACCAAACATCACCGTGCAGTCTTTTCGGGATACAACCATGGTTGCTATTACCCCCACACCCAAAATCAAGAACCTCGACAAGCTGCTGATGCATTGTCAGCGCCGTCGTCATGCGGCCAAGAGCAACATCATCTGCGCCGGCGACCGTTCCGATACGTTGTATTTCATCATCAAGGGTTCGGTGACGATCCTGATCGAAGATGACGACGGTCGCGAAATGATCATCGCCTACCTGAACGCCGGGGATTTCTTCGGTGAACTGGGTCTGTTCGAACAGGCCGGGCAGGAGCAAGAACGCAGCGCCTGGGTGCGCGCCAAGGTTGAATGCGAGATCGCGGAAATCAGCTACACCAAGTTCCGCGAATTATCGCAGCAAGACCCGGACATTCTTTACGTCCTCAGCGGACAAATCGCACAACGCCTGCGCAACACCACACGCAAGGTCGGCGATCTGGCGTTCTTTGATGTGACCGGTCGCGTAGCGCGTTGCCTGCTGGAGTTGTGCAAACAGCCAGACGCAATGACCCACCCGGACGGCATGCAGATCAAAGTGACGCGTCAGGAAATCGGAAGGATTGTCGGTTGTTCACGGGAGATGGTCGGTCGCGTGCTCAAGGATCTTGAGGAACGCAACCTGGTCGATGTGAAAGGCAAGACCATGGTGGTCTTCGGTACGCGCTAAACGTACATCTGCGCCAGCATCAGACGAAACAGCTCATCAAGACGCGCCAAGGCCTGTGGCGCGTTGAATTTCTCATGCAAAGCGATGTGGCTTTGCGCCCTCACCCGCTGCTCCAGGCCGCACGCTTCATTGAAGCGATTGACCGCTGCAACCATCGATTCGCGCTCGTCATCCATCAGCATCGCTCCGTGCACCAGACCGACCGGGCGCTGTCCGCCCTGACTCTGGCGCCAGCGCTGGGCGGTGCCGACCATTTTGCGACCGTCGAGATTGACGTTGAAACGACCGTCGCAGAATGCACCGTCGATTTCGCCTAACGATGACGTGCCGCCCAACTCATCGAGCAACTGACAGATCGGATCGCAGAGACGGCGATAGCCGGTTTCGATGCGGTTCAGATCGCCTTCGCTGCGCGGTGGTGCGTAAACCAACGCGATGTTGATGGTGGCGGCGGATTGCGGGACGGGTTCGCCGCCGGTTTCACGCAGCAGGACTGGCCAGCCTGCAGCAGCGGAGACTTCGCAGGCATGCTCGAATGCGGGCAGACGATTGAGGCGGCGTGGCATGACCAACGCGCGATCGCTGGGTTGCCAGAATAGAAGGCCGAATTCGGAGTCGCCGGCGCAGACCGAGGCCAGCAAGTCTTGCTCGGCTTTGAGGCCGGCTTCGATGGTCAGGGGGGTTGGCAGCGACATAACAGGCTCCGGCAACATAAGAATCTTCAGCGGTTTCGATGGCCCCTTCGCGAGCAGGCTCACTCCTACAAGGGGAACGCATTCCAAGTGTAGGAGTGAGCCTGCTCGCGATGGCGTCGACTCGGTCTGAAAGAATATCAGTCGAGGGTCGAACCGCTGATCGAGGTGCCACGCTCCGGAAAGAACAGGCGCTGCAGTTCAGTGCCCGGGTTTTCCGCGCGCATGAACGCTTCGCCGACCAGGAACGAATACACGTCGCTGATTTCCATCAGCTCGACATCGGCACGGTTGAGGATTCCGCTCTCGGTGATCACCAACCGGTCGCGCGGAATACGCGGCAACAGATCTAACGTCACTTCGAGGCTGACGTCGAAGGTGTGCAGGTTACGGTTGTTGACGCCGACCAACGGCGTGTCTAGGGTTTTCAACGCGCGCTCCAGCTCATCGCCGTCGTGCACTTCAACCAACACATCGAGACCGACGCTTTTGGCGACAGCGGCCAGCTCGGCCATTTTCACGTCATCCAGTGCGGAGACGATCAACAGCACGCAGTCGGCGCCCAACGCGCGGGCTTCGACGATCTGGTACGGATCGATCATGAAGTCCTTGCGGATCACCGGCAGGCTGCACGCGGCACGCGCCTGTTGCAGATAAGCATCGGCGCCCTGGAAGTAATCGATGTCGGTCAGCACGGACAGGCAGGTCGCCCCGCCCTTTTCGTAGCTTTTGGCGATGTCGGCGGGAACGAAGTTCTCGCGGATCACGCCTTTGCTCGGCGAAGCCTTTTTGATTTCGGCAATCACCGCTGGTTGTTTCTTTTTCGCTTGCGCCAGCAGCGCGTTAGCGAAACCGCGGGGTGCATCGGCCGCCTTGGCCAGACTTTCCAGCTCACTCAGGCTGACGCGGGCACTACGCTCGGCAACTTCCTGAACTTTGCGGGCCAGAATGTTTTCCAGAACCGTCGGTACACTCATCCCTCATTCTCCACTCTGAATACCGCGGTAAAGGCACCCAGCTCCTCGAGTTTTTCCCGAGCGAGGCCGGTGTGCAAAGCGTCGTGCGCGAGCTCCACGCCCTGTTTCAAACTACTCGCCACGTCGGCGGCGTACAGCGCGGCACCGGCGTTGAGCACAATCATCTCGGCGGCTTTCTGGCCGTTCTCGGTTTTGCGCTTGCCGAGGGCATCGCGGATCAGCGCCAGCGACGCTTCCGGGCCGTCGACCGACAGACCGTGCAGGCTCTGGCTCTTCATGCCGAGATCTTCCGGCTCGACCCAATACTCAGTGATTTCGTTGTTCTTCAGCTCGGCGACAAAGGTCGGCGCGGCGAGACTGAACTCGTCCAGACCGTCCTTCGAATGCACCACCAGCACGTGCTTGCTGCCCAGACGCTGCAACACTTCGGCCAATGGCCGGCACAGTGCCTTGTTGAACACGCCCACTACCTGATGCTTAACACCGGCCGGATTCGTAAGCGGGCCGAGCATGTTGAACAACGTACGCAGGCCGAGATCGCGGCGCGGGCCGGCGGCGTACTTCATGGCTTTGTGGTGAGTCTGAGCGAACATGAAGCCGATGCCGACGTTGTCGATGCAACGCGCAACCTGCACCGGCGTCAGGTTCAGATAAATGCCGGCAGCTTCGAGCAAGTCGGCGCTGCCGCTTTTACCCGAGACCGCGCGGTTGCCGTGTTTGGCCACAGTGCATCCGGCTGCCGCGACGACGAACGAAGAAGCCGTTGACACGTTAAAGATGTTCGCACCGTCACCGCCGGTGCCGACCACATCGACCACGCCGTCGAGGGTTTTCAGTTCGACCTGATCGGCCAACTCACGCATCACCGACACGGCGCCGACGATCTCGTCGATGCTCTCGCTCTTCATGCGCATGGCCATCATGAACGCGCCAATCTGCGCGTCGCTGCATTGGCCGGTCATGATTTCGCGCATCACATCGCGCATTTCATCGGTGCTGAGATCGAGGTGTTCGACGATACGGCTCAGGGCTGTCTTGATATTCATGGGAAGTCCTTAGCGCGTGCCGCCGGTTTGTTTGAGGAAGTTGGCAAACAGTTCATGACCCTGCTCGGTCAGGATCGACTCGGGGTGGAACTGTACGCCCTCAATGTTCAGGGTCTTGTGACGCAGGCCCATGATTTCGTCGACCGAACCGTCGTCGTGTTGCGTCCACGCGGTCAGTTCCAGGCAATCGGGCAAAGTATCGTGCTTGACGATCAGCGAGTGGTAGCGGGTAACCGTCAGCGGATGATTCAGGCCTTGGAAAACGCCCTTGTCCTCGTGGAATACCGGGCTAGTCTTACCGTGCATCACTTGGCGGGCGCGGACTACATCGCCGCCAAACGCCTGGCCGATCGATTGGTGGCCAAGGCAGACACCGAGGATCGGCAGTTTGCCGGCGAAGTGCTTGATGGCTTCGATGGAGATGCCGGCTTCGGTCGGGGTGCAAGGGCCTGGGGAGACGACGATGCGCTCGGGTTTCAGCGCTTCGATTTCGGCGACGGTCAATTCGTCGTTGCGCACGACTTTGACCTCGGCACCCAGCTCACCGAGGTACTGCACAACGTTGTAAGTAAAGGAGTCGTAGTTGTCGATCATCAGCAACATGGCGATTCGAACCTCTTGAATTCTGACTTGGAGACAGCCTTCAGATGACTTGCCCGCAGGGCGCTGCACGATGTCGGACGCGGGTAGACGCGTCGGCACAGCGGCATTTCAAACAGGCAAGGAAGGCAAAGCGATACAGATCCGGCGGGGCCGGCAGAAAAGATTCAGGCGCGCCAACGCCAGCGGGCGTGTGCCTTGATGACTTGATCCAGAAGTTTGCTGGTGATCAACACGGGGAAGGTCTCGTTCATACGTTCCGGCACAGTAACTTAGCTGGGCGGAGCGTGCAATATGGCCGGGCGTTTGGGGGTTAAATCTACGCGAGGGTTCGCGACCGATGGCAAAAGGCCGGAAGTTTTTGGTACTGTCGTTTCGTTCACCTACAACAATAAATAAACGGACTTGCTCATGATCAAACAGACGTTGTTTGTACCGCTGGCTGGATGCTTGCTCGCACTGGCTTGCGCCCAGGCGAATGCCGCCCCCAATCCTTACTCGAATTTCGTGGTGTTTGGCGACAGCCTCAACGATGCCGGCACCTTCAGGGACACCGGCGGCCCGGCCGGTTCTACCCAGCGCTACACCAACCGTACCGGGCCAATCTATCTGGACGGCAGCGGCGAATCCCGTGATCTGAACTCCACGCAATTGCTCGGTGGCCGACTCGGCTTCACCCCGGATCAGACGGCCTCTTCCAGCTCGCAAGTGCGCGTCGAAAACGGTCAGGTCGACGGCAACAACTGGGCGGTCGGCGGTTATCGCACCGACCAGATTCTCGATTCGATCACCTCGCAATCGGCCACCGGTGAACGCACTCGCACCGGTTATCTGCCCTCGAACGGCTTCCGTGCTGACCCGAATGCGCTGTATTACATTTCCGGCGGCGGTAACGACTTCCTCCAGGGCCGCATCCTCAGCCTGCCGCAAGCCAACGCCGGTGCCGATCGACTGGCTGACAGCGTGCAAGCGTTGCAATTGGCCGGTGCCAAATACGTGATGGTCTGGCTGTTGCCTGACGTCGGCCTGACCCCGGCCATCAACGGCACGCCGCTGCAAGCGTTCAGCAGCCAGCTCGCCGCGCAATTCAACAGCCAGTTGGTCAGCCGTCTGCAAGGCATCAACGCGGAAATCATTCCGCTGAACATTCCTGTATTGCTGTCGGAAGTGTTCGCCGATCCGGGCCGTTTTGGTCTGGCCACTGATCAGAACCTTACCGCGACGTGCTTCAGTGGCAGTGGCTGCCCGGAAAACGCCCGTTACGGCATCAACAGTGCGACGCCGGATCCGACCAAGCTGATTTACAACGACGGCGTGCACCCGACCGAAGCCGGGCAAAAACTGATCTCCGACTACGCCTATTCCCTACTGGCCGCGCCGTGGGAACTGACGCTGCTGCCGGAAATGGCCCACGCCACCGTGCGTGCGCATCAGGATGAACTGCGCAGCCAATGGCAGGCGGATTGGGAAAACTGGCAAGCGGTCGGCCAATGGCGGGCGATAGTTTCCGCCGGTGGCCAGCATCTGGATGTCGACAGCCAAAGCAGCGGCGCCAGCGCCGACGGCAGCGGTTACAACCTCAATGTCGGAGGCAGCTATCGTCTGAATGACGCGTGGCGTGTCGGTGTGGCGGGTGGTTTCTACCGGCAGAATCTCGAGGCCGGGCATAACGATTCGGACTACAAACTCAACAGCTACATGGCCACCGCATTTGCCCAGTTCCAGCAGAATCGCTGGTGGGCTGACGCGGCGTTGACCGGCGGCAAACTCGACTACGACAACCTCAAGCGCAAGTTTGATCTGGGCGCCAGCGAAGGTGCGGAGAAAGGTGATACCGACGGCAGCCTCTGGGCGTTCAGCACGCGCATCGGTTATGACATCGCCCAGCCGGGCAGCGAATGGCATCTGTCGCCGTTCGTCAGCGCTGATTATGCCAGCGTCGATGTCGATGGTTATTCAGAGAAGAGCAACCGCGCCACCGCGCTGACTTTCGATGATCAGAGCCGCGATTCGAAACGTCTGGGTGTCGGTATTCAGGGCAAGTACAACTTCACTCCGCAAACGCAGGTGTTTGGTGAGTATGCGCACGAGCGTGAGTACGAAGATGATGTGCAGAAGGTCAACATCGCGCTGAATACCTTGCCGGCGAATGACTTCAAACTTGAGGGGTATACGCCGCAGAGCCATTTGAACCGTTTGAGTTTGGGTGTTAGCCATAAGCTGACGGCGGATCTGGCGTTGCGTGGCGGGTATTCGTTCCGCAAGGATGATGACTTTACCCAGCAGGGTGTGAATGTTGGGGTGGTGTTGGATTTTTAAGCGGTAGAGCAAAAGATCGCAGCCTGCGGCAGCTCCTACAGGGGGTTGTTGCAGGGCATGAAAAAAGCGGCGCCCTCAACAGGCGCCGCTTTTTTATTGCCAAACACATGACCCCTTGTGGGAGCGAGCCTGCTCGCGAAAGCGCTAGGTCAGCCAACATCAATGGTGGCTGATAAGGCTTCTTCGCGAGCTGGCTCGCTCCCACAGGGTTTTGCGTGGATCAGGTTTGCGGGGTTTGTTCGGCGAGGGCGACGGCGCGGAACATGGCGCGGCGTTTGTTCAGGGTTTCTTCCCATTCCAGGGCCGGCACCGAGTCGGCGACGATGCCGCCACCGGCCTGCACGTGCAGTTCGCCGTTTTTGATCACTGCGGTGCGGATGGCAATCGCGGTGTCCATGTTGCCGTTCCAGGCGAAGTAACCGACCGCGCCGCCATACACACCACGCTTGACCGGCTCCAGTTCGTCGATGATTTCCATCGCACGAATCTTCGGAGCGCCGGACAAGGTGCCCGCCGGCAGAATTGCCCGCAGTGCGTCCATCGCCGTCAGCCCATCTTTCAGCTGGCCGGTGACGTTGGAAACGATGTGCATCACGTTGGAATAACGCTCGATGACCATTTTCTCGGTGAGCTTCACCGAACCAATCTCCGAAACACGCCCCGTATCATTACGGCCCAAATCGATCAGCATCAAATGCTCGGCGATCTCTTTGTCGTCCGACAGCAGATCTACTTCCAGCGCCAGATCGGCTTCTTCGGTCGCGCCACGCGGGCGTGTGCCGGCGATCGGGCGCACGGTAATCAAATTGTCTTCGACGCGCACCAGCACTTCCGGCGAACTGCCGACGACGTGGAAGTCGCCGAAGTTGAAGAAGTACATGTACGGCGTCGGGTTGAAGCAACGCAGCGCGCGGTACAGATCGATTGGCGCAGCCTTGAAGTCGATCGACATGCGCTGCGACGGCACGACCTGCATGCAGTCACCGGCGAGGATGTATTCCTTGATGGTGTCGACGGCTTTTTCGTAATCGTCCTGAGTAAAACTGGAACGGAATACCGGATCAGCCGATTGCTGCTTGCTGAAATCCAAGCCACGGCGCGGGGTGATCGGCTGGCGCAGTTGCTCGAGCAATTCCTGCAAACGTGCCTGACCTTGTTCGAAGGCATCGGCCTGCGCAGGGTCGGCGAGGACAATCGCGTGCATCTTGCCGGCAAGGTTGTCGAACACCACGACGGCGTCGGACACCATCAGCAGAATATCCGGCACGCCCAGTGGATCCGGGTTCGGGCACTTGCCCAAGCGCTTCTCGACATAACGCACGCAGTCGTAACCGAAGTAACCCACCAGTCCACCGTTGAAGCGCGGCAGGCCAGCGATGGTCGGCACGTTGTAACGCGCCTTGAAGATTTCAACGAAGGCCAGTGGATCTTCAACGTCGTGGCTTTCGGTCTCGACGCCATCAACAGTGATGCTGACGTGATGGTCGTGAACGCGCATGACCGTGCGGCACGGCAGGCCGATGATCGAGTAACGGCCCCACTTCTCACCGCCCTGCACCGACTCGAGCAGGTAGGAGTTGGGCTGGTCGGCCAGTTTCAGGTAGATCGACAGCGGCGTGTCGAAGTCGGCCAGGGTTTCGCAGGCCAACGGAATGCGGTTGTAGCCGTCAGCGGCCAAGCGCAGGAATTCTTCGCGGATCATAAGGTGCCTCGTGGTGTGAGGTGCTATCAGTCAGGTATGCAAACGCGCCGGCAGGCCGGCCAGAAAAAAGTCAGGCGCGCCAACGCCAGCGGGCCAGGGCCTTGATGACTTTCATCCAGAGTTTGCGAGTGACCACCACGATGGCGTTTCCAGAATGGGATTGAGAAGCGTCGGGCAACGTTATCTCAGCGGCCGAACCGAGGCAACCGGGAATTAGCTTGCGCAGATCGTCGATCACCAGCGCCGGCGATTCTTCGGCAATCGGTCGGCCATGGTTGTAGCCGTAACTCAGCGCCACGCACTTGACCCCCGCCGCTTTCGCCGCCAGCACATCGCTGCGCGAATCGCCGACGAACAACGATTGCGAGGCCGGGATGTTGGCCATTTTCATCACGAAAAACAGCGCCGCCGGATCAGGCTTCTTCTGCGGCAAGGTATCGCCGCCGATGATCCACTTGAAGTAGCGGCCAATCTTCATCTGATCCAGCAATGGCGCGACAAAGCGCTCGGGCTTGTTGGTGATCAGCGCCATGGCCACGCCTTGTTTGTGCAGCCACTTGAGGGTGTCGCGCACGCCGGGATAGACCACGGTCAGCTCATGGCTGGCGCCGTAAGCCTCCATGAACACTTCCAGCGCGTGCTCGGCCTCGACGTCATCCACCGCCGAATGATCGATGCCACCGGCCAAAGCACGGCGCACCAGAACCGGCGCGCCGTTGCCAACCCACTCGCGCACCGCTTCGATGCCGGCAGGCTGGCGGCCGAGGGAGAGCAGCATGGTGTCCACCGCCGCTGCCAGGTCTGGAACCGAGTCGATCAGCGTGCCATCCAGATCGAACATCACCAGCCGTGGCAGTTTTCCCGGGAACAGCTGCTCAAATCCGCTCATGGGCGCGCCAGCGCCAGTTCGGAACGCATCTTGTCGATGACTTCCTGATAGTTCGGCGCGTTGAAGATTGCCGAGCCGGCGACAAAGGTATCAGCGCCTGCCGCGGCGATTTCGCGGATATTGTTGACGTTGACGCCGCCGTCGATTTCCAGACGGATGTCACGGCCCGAAGCATCGATGATCGCCCGCGCTTCGCGCAGTTTGTCGAGGGTGCCGGGAATGAATTTCTGCCCGCCGAAGCCTGGGTTGACGCTCATCAGCAAGACCATGTCGACCTTGTCGATCACGTATTTGAGCACGTCCAGCGGGGTTGCCGGGTTGAACACCAGACCGGATTTGCAGCCGCCTTCACGGATCAGCTGCAGCGAGCGATCAACGTGCAGCGTGGCTTCCGGGTGGAAAGTGATGTAAGTCGCGCCGGCTTCGATGAAATCGCCAACGATGCGATCCACCGGGCTGACCATCAAGTGCGCGTCGATCGGCGCGGTGACGCCGTACTTGCGCAACGCCGCGCAGACCATCGGGCCGATGGTCAGGTTGGGTACGTAGTGGTTGTCCATGACGTCGAAGTGGACGAAGTCGGCGCCAGCGGCGAGAACATTGTCCACTTCCTCGCCGAGGCGGGCGAAGTCGGCGGAGAGAATCGACGGAGCAATTACGAAGGGCTGCATGACGCACCTTTTCTGAGCTAAATCACGATGGCGCGCATTGTAGCCTCATGCATTGCTGCGCGCACCGTGACCGCGATGATCAGTACGCCGCTCGGTAAATCTTCTCGATATCGACGGCGCTGAGTTTGCGCGGGTTGTTGCGCATCAAGCGCTCGATGCCCGCGGCTTCTGCGGCCATGGCCGGGATCGCCTCTTCCGGGACACCGAAACTGCGCAGCCCGGCAGGAATTTCCACCGCTGCGCACAGGTCGGTCATCGCCTGCACGGCTTTGTCCGCCGCCTCGGCTGCACTCAGATGAGCGGTCTTCACACCCATGGCTTCGGCAATATCCTGCATGCGTTCGACGCAGGCCATCTTGTTCCAGGTCATGACATACGGCAGCAACAAGGCATTGCTCACACCATGGGCGATGTTGAAACGCCCCCCCAACGGATACGCCAGCGCATGCACCGCGCCGACCCCGGCATTGCCGAACGCCATGCCGGCCATCAGGCTGGCGGTGGCCATGTCTTCGCGGGCTTGCAGATTGGCGCCGTTGGCGTAGGCCTTGGGCAGGGCTTTGGCAATCAACTTGATCGCGCCGATCGCCAGTGAGTCGGTGATCGGCGAGGCGTTGACCGACAGATAGGATTCGATGGCGTGCACCAATGCGTCGACGCCACTGGCGGCGGTGACGCTGCGTGGGCAGGTCAGGGTCATTTGCGGGCTGACCAGCGCGACGTCGGGTAACAGATAGTCGCTGACGATGCCTTTCTTCAGTTGCGCGACTTTGTCCGAAAGGATGGCGACGTTGGTCACTTCGGAACCGGTGCCGGCGGTAGTCGGGATGGCGATCAGCGGCGGGCCTTTGCGCGGCACCTGATCGACGCCGAACAGATCTTCCAGCGCACCGTGGTAACCGGCGTACGCGGCGACGCTTTTGGCGATGTCGATGGCACTGCCGCCACCGAGGCCGATCAAGCCGTCATGCCCGCCCTCACGGTACACGCGCATGCAATCTTCGACGATGGCGATTTCCGGGTCTGGCAGCACGCGGTCGAAGATCTCGTACTCGCGCCCGCCGAGTTGCACCAGCGCCAGCTCGACCGTGCCGGATTTGACCAGCGCTGCATCGGTGACGATCAGCGGGTTGTCGATGTCGAGGCGCGTGAGTTCGGCGGCCAGTTGTTCGATGGCGGCGGCACCGGTGATCAGTTTGTGAGCGATTTTGAACTGGGACAGACTCATCGTGCGCAGCCTCTTATAGATGTGGGAGCTGGGCACAAGATTAGCTGGGGATTTGGGGTTGTCTGCTATTCAGGTGGTGAATGACGCATCGAGCGCAAGATCAAGAGCCCCTCACCCTAGCCCTCTCCCGGAGGGAGAGGGGACTGACCGCGCTGTACTTTCGAAGTACACCGACCTGAAATACCGAGTCGAACTCAGGTTTTGAAAAGCACAACGATCTGCTCCCTTTCCCCCTCGCCCCCTTCGGGGAGAGGGCTGGGGTGAGGGGGTAAGCTCTTGATCTGGCCCTTAAACCTGAGCAGTACGCAGTTTTTCGCTGCGGCCACGTAGCCATTCCAGAGTCAGCAACAGGATGACCGAGAACGCAATCAGCAACGTCGCAGCAGCGGCAATCGTCGGACTGAGGTTCTCGCGAATCCCGCTAAACATCTGCCGAGGCAACGTCGCCTGTTCAGGCCCCGCAAGAAACAACGTCACCACCACCTCATCAAACGAAGTCGCAAACGCGAACAGCGCCCCGGAAATCACCCCCGGCGCGATCAGCGGCAACGTCACCCGACGAAACGCGGTCAGCGGTGATGCACCGAGACTCGCCGCCGCACGCACCAGATTATGGTTAAACCCCTGCAGCGTCGCCGACACCGTGATGATCACAAACGGCACACCCAACACCGCGTGCACCACAATCAACGAGAAGAAGCTGTTACCCAACCCCAACGGCGCAAAAAACAGATAACTCGCCACACCAATAATCACCACCGGCACCACCATCGGCGAGATCACCAGCGCCATCACCAGCGCTTTACCGGGGAAGTCACCGCGAGTCAGGCCAATCGCCGCCAGCGTACCGAAGATCATCGCCAGCACAGTCGCCGCCGGAGCAACGATGATGCTGTTCTTCAGCGCGCGCATCCATTCCGCCGAGGCGAAGAAGTCGTGGTACCACTGCAGCGAGAAACCCTGTAGCGGGTAGACCAGAAAACTCCCCGAATTGAACGACAGCGGAATGATCACCAGCACCGGCAGAATCAGGAACAACAGAATCAGGCCGCAGAGGATCCGCAGGCTGTAGAACCACACCCGTTCGATGGGTGACATGTAAGGACTCAGCATTTCGAATTCCCCTTAGCTCAGGCGCAGGCGACTGGCGCCGACCAGCCAGCTATAAATCAGATAAAGCACCACGGTCGCCAGCAGCAACAATCCGCCGAGTGCGGTGGCCATGCCCCAGTTGATGCTGGTGTTGGTGTAGAAGGCGACGAAGTAGCTGACCATTTGATCGTTCGGGCTGCCGAGCAGCGCCGGGGTGATGTAGTAGCCGATGGCGAGGATGAACACCAACAGGCAACCGGCGCCGACACCGGCGTAGGTCTGTGGGAAGTACACCCGCCAGAAACTGGCGAACGGGTGGCAGCCGAGGGAAATCGCCGCGCGCATGTAGGTCGGCGAGATGCCTTTCATCACGCTGTAGATCGGCAGGATCATGAACGGCAGCAGGATGTGCACCATCGAGATGTACACGCCGGTGCGGTTGAACACCAGTTCCAGCGGTTTATCGATGATGCCCATGGCCATCAGCCCGCTGTTGATCAGCCCGCCCGATTGCAGCAGTACGATCCAAGCGGCGACGCGCACCAGAATCGAAGTCCAGAACGGCAGCAGCACCAGAATCATCAGCAGGTTGCTCTGCCGCGATGGCAGGTTCGCCAGCAGATAGGCCAGTGGATAGGCGAGCAGCAGGCAGATCACGGTGATGACCAAACCCATCCAGAACGTGCGGGCGAAGATGTCGAGGTAGATCGCCTGATCCGGGGTGGCCGGGGCGATTTCGCCGAGGTCGTCGATGCGGTGATCGACGGACGCCAGCAAGTAATAAGGCGTGATGCTGCTGGTGTTGCGTTTGACCGCTTGCCAGTAGGCCGGGTCGCCCCAACGTTCGTCGAGTGCTTCCAGCGCTTCTTTATAAGAGGCCGGTTCGCTGGCGAAAGGCAGCGCCCGGGCGGTTTTGGTCAGCAGGCTGCGATAGCCGGCCAACTCCATGTTCAAGCGCTTGGACAGATCGCCCAGCGTCTGGTTTTTGCGTGCTTCGGCGAGGTCTTCGCCGGCGGCTTTGTAGACCGGTTCAGCGGGCAGGCCACGGCCGTCCCAACTGGCGATGGCCGCCACGGTGCGCGGCATGCCGCCGACCACTTCGGGGTTGCCGACGCTTTTGTAGAGCAGCGCCACGATCGGCACCAGAAACACCAGCAACAGAAACAGCACCAACGGCGCAATCAGCGCTTGAGCCTTCCAGCGGTTGACCCGCTCGGCGCGCTTGAGCTTCTGCTTCAAGGTGGGGCTGTTGCCCTCGTTCAGGGGAACGGCGATGGCCATGACGTACTCCGCAAATCTTTGATCGTTACAGAGGTGGCGAACCACCTCTGCTGTGTTGAAACACAGCTACCTGTGGGAGCGAGCCTGCTCGCGAAGAGGCCAGCACATTCAACATCTATGCTGGCTGATCTACCGCTTTCGCGAGCAGGCTCGCTCCCACAGGGGTGGGCCAACCCACCCTCACCAGGTTCGGGTTATTTCGCAGCCCAGGAGTTGAAGCGCTGCTCCAGTTGCTCGCCGTTGTCAGCCCAGAAGCTGACGTCGATCTGCACCTGGTTGGCGATGTTTTCCGGGGTGGTCGGCATGTCTTTCAGGACGTCCTTGGCCAGCAGCGGTACGGCCTGGGTGTTGGCCGGGCCGTAGGCGATGTTTTCCGAGTAGGTCTTCTGCTGCTGCGGCTGCACCGAGTAGGCGATGAATTTCTTCGCCGCTTCGGCACGCTTGGCGTCGAGACCTTTCGGTATGGCCCAGGCGTCGAAGTCGTAGATGCCGCCGTTCCACACCACTTTCAGGTTGGATTCTTTTTGCACGGCAGCGATGCGACCGTTGTAGGCCGAGCTCATCACCACGTCACCGGAAGCGAGGTACTGCGGCGGTTGCGCGCCGGCTTCCCACCACTGGATGCTCGGCTTCAGCTCATCAAGCTTCTTGAACGCGCGATCCTGACCATCCTTGCTCGCCAGCACTTTGTAGACGTCTTTCGGCGCCACGCCATCGGCCATCAAGGCGAATTCGAGGGTATATTTGGCGCCTTTACGCAGGCCACGTTTGCCCGGGAACTGCTTGGTGTCCCAGAAATCCGCCCAGCTGGTCGGCGCGGTTTTCAGCTTGTCGGCGTTGTAAGCCAGCACGGTCGACCACACAAAGAAACCTACGCCGCACGGCTGAATCGCGCCTTTGACGTAGTCTTCGGATTTGCCGAACAGCGCCGGATCGAGTTGTTCGAACATGTCTTCGTCACAACCACGGGACAGTTCTGGCGATTCAACTTCGACCAAGTCCCACGACACGCTCTTGGTGTCGACCATGGCTTTGACCTTGGCCATTTCGCCGTTGTATTCGCCGGCGACGATCTTGCCGTTGCCCGCCGCTTCCCACGGTGCATAGAAGGCTTTGACTTGCGCCGCCTTGTTCGCCCCGCCAAACGACACCACGGTCAAATCCGGGCCAGCGGCCATTGCGCTGGCCGCACCCATCAGGCCCAGGGTCAGGGCGGTGAACTTCAGGGATCTCAACATTTATTGTTCTCTCCACGTGCAGGGTTGGTGTTGGTATTGCCGGGGCGATCAGTTCGCCTCTAAAAGCGGATCAAGCGCGCGAACGTGCTCGACCTGCCAGCCAAGCGGTACCACGTCGCCGACGGCGAGCGCGGGATCGAGCTCGGCAATCGGTTGTTTCACGAAGAAGTCGGTCTTGCCGCAGACTTCCAGGCGTACCCGGACGTGGTCGCCCAGATAGATGAATTCCGCCACCCTCCCTGAGAAGCGGTTAACGCATTGATCGCTCGAACCGTTGAGGCTGACGCGCTCCGGACGGATCGACAGGGTCACCGGTTCGCCGGTCTTGCCGACGTTGACCGCCAGTGCCTCGACTTTTTCGCCACGGCCCAACTCGACCACGCAACGCTCGCCGCTCTGGCTGAGCAGACGGCCGTTGAGGCGGTTGTTCTCGCCGATGAAGTTGGCGACGAAGGTGTTTTTCGGTTCTTCGTAGAGGCTGCGCGGCGGAGCAATCTGCTGGATTTCGCCCTGATGAAAGACCGCGACGCGGTCAGACATGGTCAGCGCTTCACCCTGATCGTGGGTCACGTAGACCACAGTCACGCCGAGGCGCTGGTGCAGGTGTTTGATTTCCATCTGCATGTGTTCGCGCAGTTGTTTGTCGAGGGCGCCGAGGGGTTCGTCCATCAACACCAGTTGCGGTTCGAACACCAGCGCGCGAGCCAATGCCACACGTTGCTGCTGACCACCGGACAATTGCGCCGGATAGCGCGAAGCGAACGCATCGAGCTGCACCATGCTCAGGACTTTCTTGACCTTGTCGTTGACGTCGCTCTTGTTCAGGCCGCGCACGCTCAGCGGGAAGGCGAGGTTTTCCGCGACGGTCATGTGCGGGAACAGCGCGTAGTTCTGAAACACCATGCCGATGTCGCGCTTATGCGGCGGCACGTTATTGATCGAACGCCCGGCCAGCAGAATTTCGCCGGCAGTCGGCGTTTCGAAACCGGCGAGCATCATCAGGCTGGTGGTCTTGCCGGAACCGGACGGCCCGAGCAGGGTGAGAAATTCGCCTTTGCGAATGTCCAGGTTGAGGTCTTTGACGATCAGGTTCTCGCCGTCGTAGCTCTTCTGCACTCCACGAAAGCTGACCAGCACATCACTGGCCCCTGCGTTTGAATCGACCTGGCTCATACCCACACCTTTGTTGTTGATGACTGCTTGTGGATTAAGCCTAGTGGTTGCTGACAGGCACGCAAATCGGGGCGCAGGAGAGAATCGCCTCAGCCGGATGGAAGGTTGGGGGTAGGGATTGCCCTACAAGGATGGCGCTAACGGATACGGCGGTGGCGAGTGACAAGCTGCGAGCCGCAAGCAAGGGCAAAAACGCGTGTCGCTTAGGGATATGCGCACAATCAGGATCCAAAGCAGATCCCTTGTGGGAGCGAGCCTGCTCGCGAATGCGGTGGGTCATTCAGCTTATTCAGTGACTGATACACCGCTTTCGCGAGCAGGCTC
>NZ_JASCPK010000075.1:0-28171 GCF_029959385.1 Pseudomonas sp. PS01303 | reverse complement strand
GTCTGGGGATTTTGTGGGTAACTGCACCGACGCCTTCGCGAGCACGCTTTGCTCCTACAGCGGACCCGTGCACTTGTAGGAGCAAAGCTTGCTCGCGAAGGGGCCGGCACAAGCCACGCAAAAAAATGCCCGATCACCGGATCGGGCATTTCTTCATTCAGGCAATCGCTTACGGATATTGCTGAACCGTGCCCGGCTGCTGTTGCTGCGGCGCACCATACTGCTGACCCGGAATCGCCTTCAGGTTGACTTCAACCCGACGGTTCTGCGCACGGCCATTGACGTCACCGTTGCTGGCAATCGGATTATCCGGGCCGGCACCGCGCGCCGACAGGTTGGCACCGCTGACGCCTTGCGAGGTCAGGTAAGTCGCCACGCTCTGTGCACGACGCTGCGACAGATCCATGTTGTGCTGGCGGCTGCCGGTGCTGTCGGTGTAGCCGACGATCTCGATCTGGTTCTGGCTGAATTCCTTCAGCGAACTCGCAAGGTTGTTCAGTGGCTGATAGAAGCTGGAAGCGATGTTCGCCGAATCGGTGGCGAACGTGATGTTGCCCGGCATGATCAGTTTGATCTGATCGCCCTGACGCTGCACTTCAACGCCAGTGTTGGCCATGCTCGCGCGCAGCTTCTTCTCTTGCTGGTCAGCGTAGTAACCGTAACCGGCAGCAGAAGCACCGACCACGGCCGCGCCGATCAGCGCGCCCTTGCCACGGTTGTCGTGACCGATGGCGGCACCGGCCAGTGCGCCGGCGAGTGCACCGAGGCCACCGTATTTGGCGGTTTTGCTCATTCCTTGGGAGCCACTGTCGGCCTGGCCCTGATTGTCATACGGGTTAGGCGAGGCGCAGCCGGACAGCAAGGCCACGGCAGTAGCGACAATAATCAAACGACGCGTGGTGAACATGAAGAGCTCCTACTTTTGCATTCTGTGGTGCAACGGCCATTGGCAATCGCCCGTGCGGGCGTTGGATCATGACAATGCACAAAAATTCCGCAGCAGACCCGTGACAAAATATTTAGGCCCGCACAAACGGGTTTTCGCGCATCTCATCCCCCAGACGCGTGTCCGGGCCATGCCCGGTCACGACAGTCGCGTCCTCGTCCAGCGTGTATAGCCGCTGCTTGATCGACCGCACGATGGTCGCCTGATCGCCGCCCCACAAATCCGTGCGCCCTACGCCGCGACGAAACAGCGTGTCGCCGGCAATCAACAGCTTAGCCTCGGAAAACCAAAAGCTCATGGAACCGGGTGTATGACCCGGCGTATGCAACGCCACGCCGCAGCCGCAGGCGAGTTCTTCGTCGTCGCTCAACCAGCGATCTGGCGACGATACCGGCGTGTACGGCACGCCGAACATCTGGCATTGCATCTCGAGGTTGTCCCAGAGGAACTGATCTTCTTTGTGCAGATGCAGAGTCGCGCCGGTTTTCTCTTTCATCTGCCCCGAAGCGAGGAAGTGATCGAGATGCGCGTGGGTATGGATGATGCTGACCACTTTCAGCCCATGCGCATCGAGGCGCGCCATGATCAGATCGGGATTGCCGCCCGGATCGACGACGATGGCTTTCTTGGTGATCGGATCGCCGATGATCGTGCAATTGCACTGCAAGGGGCCGACGGGGAAGGTTTCGCGGATGAGCGCTGGGGCTGGAACGGTCATGGGAAATCCTGAGCAATGGCTCGAAAACGGCCGATGCCGGATGTTACCGTCGCTAGACCCTTAACCCCAACTCCTTCGCCCGCGCCACCGCTTGCGTGCGCCGCTCGACCCCCAACTTGCTGTTGATATGACTGGCGTGGGTTTTCACGGTGTGCAGCGAGATAAATAACTGCTCGCTGATTTCCTGATTTGAACAGCCTTGGGCGATCAGGCGCAGCACAGCCAGTTCGCGGCTGCTGAGTTGTTCTGCTGCTGAGCATTCGGCCACGGCACGGACAGCAACATGCGGCATATGCCCCAGTAACTGCTGACCGACAAGGGTCGACGCGATCGGCGCCAATTGGGCGCGCAGCCAGTCGGTGTGTGCTTTGATCAATGCATCGAAAGGCTGCAGCACGCCACCAGCCGCGGCTTCCAGCGCCTGACTCAATGCCTTGCGCGCTTCCGGCTCGCGTCCACCGGCCAGCAGCAACGCCACTTTCTGTGTCAGCGCCATCACACTGAGCAACTGTCGCCCGGTTTGCTGACCGTTCTCGTGCAACACGTTCAAGCGCCCTTCGGCGAGCATCGGCTGGCCCTGAATCATGTCGAGCAATGCCTGCTGCAATTCAACGTGCAAGGGCAGTTGTGGATGAAACTCCGGTGGCGCGGCGGCGCGTTCACCGGTGTAAGTCTGGCCCAGTCGCGCCAGCCAGGCCTCGGCGAGATCGGTGCGGCCCTGCGCCAGCCACAGCTCGCATTTGACCAGGGTGATCATCGCCAGATAGTAGATCGGCGGCACGTCCCAGATGTGCATCAGCCGTTCGGCTTCAGAGAGTTCAGCGAAGGCTTTGGCGAATTCGCCGGTGGCACCGTCCAGCCGCGCTATCACGCAATGGCCGATCAATACGCTGATGTCGCGACAGGCACGCGCCTCGCCGATGCCGGCCAACAACCGCGTACGGGCGACTTGCGGCTGCAGGCGCATCGCTAACAGAAAACCTTCGTATAACGTCAGCCGTGCGCGCACCGCGTACAGACGTTGCGGCGACAGACCGCGCAAGCGCTCCAACCCTTGATGCACTTCATCCAGCGCCCGCAAAATTTCGCCACGCGCCTGCAACACGCGAGCGCGATCGTAATGCGCCAAGGCTTCGAACAACGGATTGCCGACACGCTGCGCCAGCTCCAGCGATTCACGGTTAAGTCCACGCGCGCGCCACAGATCACCGTCGGCAATCGCCAGATTGGACAGCGTCGACAAGCACATCAGACGCTGGCCATAACGCTTGGCCGGCAGGCTTTCCAGCGCTTCGCTGCAATATTTCAGGGTCAGTTCACGATGGCCGCGCCCACGGGCGATGATCCCGCTCAGCGCCAGCCATTGCGCCAGCATCGACTTTTGCGCAGTGGCTGAGGGTGCCGGCAGGAAGAGGCTCAAATGGCTGGAAAGTTCTTCGGCAGCATCGAGCTGACAGGCCAGCCCCAATGCCCAGCTGTACAGCACGATCAGCCGTGGCGTGCTGATCAGCAGGCTGTCAGGCAAGTCCATTTTCCAGCGCAGCAGCATGCCGACGTTTTGCTCGGCCAGCAGTTGCTCTTCGGACAGGTTCTGCACCAGATTCGCCGCGACATCGAGGTGACCGGCGCGCAACGCCTGCTCCACCGCTTCATCGAGCAAGCCTTGCGCGTTGAACCAGCGACAGGCGCGCAGATGCAGCGTCGCGGTCGGCACCATGGCCTGAGCGATCGGGCGGCTGCGCAACAGATCGGAGAACAAATGGTGATAGCGATACCAGTGGCCGTGCTCGTCCAGCGGCACCAGAAACACCTGATGCGCCTGCAGAAAACGCAGAATCTCGGCGCTGTCATGGGCTTCGCGCACGGCGTCGCACAGCTCGCTGCAAAAACGTTCTTGCGGCGCGGTGTCATAGAGAAAGGCCTGCACTTCAGCCGGCAGGCAATCGATGACTTCTTCGAGCAGATAATCGCGGATCAGTCCTTCCCCGCCGTTCAGCGCTTGCGGTAACGCGGCGTCGTTGCCGGCTTCGGCCACCGCGAGCAGCCAGAAACGCAACCCGGCAACCCAGCCTTCGCTGCGTTGAATCAGACTCTCCAGTGCTTCGCCGCGCAATGAGCTGCTGTGGCGATCGAGCAAAGTCAGGGCTTCGTCGTGGGTCAGGCGCAGATCCTGTTCATGCAGTTCAAGCAACTGACGCGACAGGCGCAAACGCGCCAGATGCCAGTCCGGCCGCTGGCGACTGGTGACCATCACCAGCAAGCCGTCGGGCAAATGATTGAGGAAAAATTGCAGGCAACGGTCGAGCACCGGGCCTTGGGCGAGATGGTAATCGTCGAGCACCAGCAGCAGCGGCGTCGCGGTATCGAGGTGCAGCGCCAACTCGTCAAGCAGACCGTCGAGCCATTCTTCAAAGGCAAACGGCTGATGGCGCTGACGCATTTTCAGCAGCCCCAATGCGCGGCTGCCCACTTGGGGAAAGTAGTCCTGCAGGCCTTCGAGCAAACGTTCGAGAAAGCGCCCGGGGTCGCTGTCTCGCGGGCTCAGGCCCAGCCACAGACTTTGCCAGTGCGCCGGCAGGCTCTGACAGAACTCCACCGCCAGCGAACTCTTGCCGAACCCGGCCGGTGCGCTGACCAGCAACAATCGCCCGCCGAGCCCGGCTTGCAGGCGTTCGCACAGGCGTGGTCGCAAAACATAGCCGTCGGGCAACGGTGGACGGAAGAAACGCCCGTCCAGTGCCGCGACGGCAACGCTTGCAGGACCCGGAAGTGGGGACAGATCAGTCATGGCCGGCTCTTGTTTGAATGGCTATTGGCGGCGTTGCAGATGTCCGCAGACTAGCCTTAAACGTACCGGTAATGAAGGTTGCTGCTACAAATGGCTACAAAAGTCTTTCCAGAATGCGCCATTCGCCCCGTATTTCGACCTGTAGGAGCTGCCGAAGGCTGCGATCTTTTGATCTGCTGTGGCTTTTGATTTGGCTTCAGATTTTCGCCCCCATCGGCAGGCCGAGCGTAGGTGTTCATCCGGGGCAGGCGCGCAGCGCCGTGCGGCGCAGCCGCACACATCGAGAGGAGGTGCAGCGAAGCAAACCGTAGGCGATGCCCCCGGATGAACACCGTAGCGAGGGAACACTGAGCCTAAGCGAAGTGCCGTACGCCGGGGGCGAAGCCTTTTGGTTCCTTTTTGGCGTTTGAAAAAGGGACTCGCTGTAAGAGCGAAACCGCCAGAAGCCCCAACCGCAGCAACGGATATGCCCCCAAAACCCACGGCCCAAACAAAAGATCAAAAGATCGCAGCCTTCGGCAGCTCCTACAAAAGCAATTCAGAGGCGCCGCGAAAAGCGCAAAAAAAAAACGCCCCGAACCAGTCGGGGCGTTTTTACGAGGATGCGGCCTCGGGTTTACTGCGGTTTAGCGAACGCCATCCTGACGCAGAGCGGCCGGAGTGAAGTCGCTGGTAGTAGCGGTGAAGCCGAAGTCATACGCCTGCTTCTCTTCGTTCTTCATGCCCAGTGCCAGGTAGCGGCCGGACTGCAGGTCGTAGAGGGTTTCCAGGGCATACCACGGCACTTGCTTGTCGTAGTAGTCCTCGGCATGCGCCTCGGCTACGCGCCACAGTTGGCCACGACCGTCGTAATGGTCGATGACTGCTGCTTGCCAGGTGTCTTCGTCGATGTAGAAGTCACGTTTGGCGTAGATGTGGCGCTGACCTTCCTTCAGGGTGGCCACCACGTGCCAGACGCGACGCAACTCGTAACGCGCCAGATCCTGGTTGATGTGACCAGCCTTGATGATGTCGGAATACTTCAGCTTCGGATCGTCGAGCTTGTAGCTGTCGGAAGCGATGTACATCTCTTTCTTGCCTTCGAGTTTCCAGTCGTAACGATCCGGCGCACCGTTGAACATGTCGAGGTTGTCGGAGGTACGCAGGCCATCTGCCGCAGTACCCGGGCCGTCATAGGACACTTGTGGCGCACGGCGTACGCGACGTTGACCGGCGTTGTAGACCCACGCCGAACGTGGCTCTTTAACCTGATCGAGGGTTTCGTGCACCAACAGCACACCACCGGCCAGACGCGCTGGCGCGGTCACTTTCTGCTTGAAGTAGAACAGGATGTTGCCCGGGTTTTTCGGGTCGTAGTCCTTCATCTTGTCGCGGAACACGAACTGATCCTGGAAGTACACCAGGCTGTACGAGCCGTTCGGTTGCGGCGTGGCCTGGGTTACCAGACGGGTCACGCTGCCGCCGCGATAGCGGGTGATGTGGTTCCAGATGACTTCCACACCGCTTTTCGGAATCGGGAACGGTACCGCGGTTTCGAAATTTTCCAGACCGTTGCCGCCGGACACCAGATTGGTGTTGGTGGCGTTTTTCTTGATGGCGGCGAACACGTCATCCGGCACAGTCGCGCCACGGTGGGACGGGTACACCGGCATCTTGAAGGTGTCCGGGTAGCGCTTGAACATCGCGTACTGCCCCGGCGCCAGTTTGTCCTTGTACTTGTCGACATCCTTGGCGGTGATGGTGAACAGCGGTTGCTCACTGGCGTAAGGGTTGGACAGGAATCCGCGTGCATCGACGCTGCCGGCATTCTTCGGCAGCGGCTTCCACGCCGGGATCGAACCGTCGGCGTTACCGGCCATTTCCGCGCCCATTGGCGTCAGGCTTTTGCCCAGTTTGTCGGCTTCGGCAGCCGGGACGGCCGCCATCACACCGGTCGCCAGCAACGACAGACCCAGAACACCTGCGTGGAACAGACTCTTTGTTATTTTCATAAATTCGTTCGTCCTGAAAATGCAGTGCTTAGAAGTTCACGCCGAAGCTGAGCGCAACGAAGTCGCGGTCGTCCACAGTGGTGTACTTGCCGTCAAAGAAGTTGGTGTAAGCCAGGCTGGCGGTGTAGGTGTTCTGGTATTCAGCGTCGACACCGAGGCTGACCGCTTTGCGACCTTCCTCGAAGTTGCCGCCAGGGCCTGGCGAGTAGCCGCTGACGTCGTGCTGCCAAGCCACGTTCGGCTTGAGGTTCACACCGGCGAATACGTCGTTGTATTCCCAGATGGCACGGCCGCGATAGCCCCACGACGTCGCAGTGGTGAAGCCTTCGTTGGTGCAGTTGCGGCTGCGGTTGTTCTGCGGCGAACCCGGGCCGGCACCGTTGATGGTGCTGGCGTTGAGGATGTTGGCGCAGGTGTCGATGCCGCCAGTCGCTGGCAGTTCACCCGGGCCGTAGACAGGATCACGGCCATAACGAACATCTGAAGTGCTTTCCAGGCCGCCAACGTGAGTCACGCCGACTTCACCCACGACGGTCAGACGGCTGGCGCCCATGACCTGATCGAAGAAGTGCGTCAGGGTGGTCTGGAACTGCGTCACTTCCTTGCGACGGTAACCATGCAGATCCTGACCCGGAACGCCGTTGAGCAGAGAAGCGTTGGTCAGTGCGCCGCCCAGCGGACGTACGCCGGCGAACAGGATGTCGGTGGAGTTCAGTTGTACCGGTGCATTCGGACGGTAGCTGATCTCACCGCTCCACGCGGTACCGGTAGGCAGAGTGGTGGAGAAGCTCAGGCCATAGAGACGGATGTCTTCCGGGTACTCAACGAAATACTCCGAGTTGCCCGCGACCAGCAGCGGCGCAAGTGCCGCGAACGGGCCTGGCTACGATGCCGCGGTGTTGTAAACCGATTGCGGCGCACCCGTGGCGCTGAATATCGGCGCACGGCTGTGGTAGTTCATGAAGTAGGCGCCGAACTCGGTATCGATCGGGTCGTACATGTACTTGAAGGACGCGCCCCACTGGCCGCTGTCGCGCGCATCACGGTCGCCGCCACGGCGCACCAGAACGCCTTCCTCGTTGACGTCAACGCCAGCCCCGGCCAATGGCCCCAAGGCAACCGCCGGAATCTGCGAACGCTTGTTCAGTACGCGCAGGTTGTTGTCGCAGCCATCGGCAATGATGTCGGGTTGCGAGAAGAACGTGCCGCAGTTGTCGACAACGGTCTGATCCCATTCCAGCTGATAGAACGCTTCGGCCGAGAGGTTTTCGGTCAGGCTCTGCGAGACGTAGAACATGTTGACCGGAATCAGGCCTTCCTTGATTTCGGCACCCGGACGGCGGAACGCGGACACGTCGATCGGGTTGATCGAGTTGATGCCGCCGCCGATGAAGGTACTTTCACCCCAGCTCACCACCTGCTTGCCCAGACGCACGGAGCCCGGCTGATCGGCGATCGAGTAGTTGTGGTAGACGAAGGCGTCGAGGATCTGCCCGCCGGAGGACTTCGCGCCTTCCTTGCGGTTGTTGTCGCTGATGTCCTTGAACTCACGGCTTTCGTCTTTGAGTTCGAAGTCGTACCAGTATTTGCCACGGACGAACACGCCGGTGTCGCCGTACTTCAGTTCAAGGTCATGGATGCCCTTGAAAATTTTCGAGAAGGTTTCGCCGCTTTTGAAGTTGGCGTGACCGTCATCGGAAGTCTGCGACAGGCCGTGGCCGCCGTTGTTGACGCCGATGAGGTTCTTGTTCGGGCTCTGAGTAGACCAACTGGCACCGAGCGACAGGGACGAGTCGAACTGACCCTCGATTTCACCGACGTTGAAACTGACGCCGAATGCGGGCCCGGCGAGCGAAGAGGCAAGACTGACCGCCAGAGGCAGTTTTGCCCGGCGCCAGAACTGGTTTACTGAGGTCATCGACGCTACTCCATGTGCATTATTGTTATGGCAGTGAGTACTTTTAAAAACGCTGTGGATGAGCGGGCGCCAGGGCTGCCCGAATTCATTCCAGAGTTACTCGCCCCAATCAGTGCGTGTGCTCCGTTCTTAAAAATCCTTGAACGGACTATATCCAGCAGGGGGTATTGCTTGATCCCTCTAAAGTGTGATTTGCAGTGAGCAACCACTCTGGAACAGTCCTTTCGCCAGTCCGACACGCGTCGGCACGGCAAGGATGGCTGATTTTTTTGATTTCACAAGCCAAGCGCTTGCTTGGTGGGGCTGGCGCGCCGTTTTCGGCGCGCCAGAAGACACTCAAAGTGTCGAGAGGAAGGTGCTGTTGTTGGCCTGCCATTCGGTGATGTCGAGGCGGATGCGCTTCTTGTCGAGCTTGCCAACGCTGGTCTTGGGAATTTCGGTAACAAGGGCGATCTGACTCGGGATCGCCCACTTGCTCAGGTGGCCCAATTCCACAAACGGCTTGAGGTGTTCCTTGAGCTCACGGGCCCCGATCACGTGCCCTTCGCGGATCACCAGCAGTGCAAACGGGCGCTCGCCCCACTGCGGATCAGCGATGCCGACCACTGCTACTTCGCGTACCGCGACGTGACGGCTGATCAAATCTTCGAGATCCAGCGAGGAAATCCATTCGCCACCGGTCTTGATCACGTCCTTGATGCGGTCGCGGATGTCGATCACGCCCATGCTGTCGAGCGTGGCGACGTCGCCGGTGTGCAGCCAGCCGCCGGCCCAGAGCTCTGCGCCTTTTTGTGGCTCGTTGAAATAACCTTCGGTGAGCCATGGCGCGCGCAGCACCAGTTCGCCCTGCGTCTCGCCGTCCGCCGGAAGGAAATTGCCCTCGGCGTCGACAATCGCCGCTTCTACCAGCGGCCCCGGCACACCGGCCTTGATCCGGTAAGTGGTGCGCTCGTCTTCGCTGCCGGCCATCAATTCATCATTGAGGTGTGCGCAGGAAACCAGCGGACCGGTTTCCGACATGCCGTACGCGGCCGTCAGTTGAATGCCGCGCGCCTTGGCGGTTTCGTACAGCGAGCGATTGAGCGCGCTGCCGCCGATGACGATCTTCCAGCCGCCAAAATCGGTGCCCTGCGCGCCTTTGGCGTTGAGCAGCATTTGCAGGATCGTCGGCACGCAGTGGGAGAACGTGACCTTCTCCTTGCGCCACAACTCCACGAGATATTCCGGATCGTAGCGCCCCGGATAAACCTGTTTCAGCCCCAGCATCGTCGCCACATAAGGCAGGCCCCAGGCGTGAACGTGGAACATCGGCGTGATCGGCATGTATACATCGTTGGTGCCGAGCAGGCGCACGCTGTCGATGGAACCCATGATCGTCGACACGCCCATGGTGTGCAGCACCAATTGCCGATGGGTGAAGTACACGCCTTTCGGGTTGCCGGTGGTGCCGGTGGTGTAGAACGTGGTCGCGACGGAATTTTCGTCGAAATCCTGGAAATCGTACTGCGGGCTCGCAGCCGCCAGCAGTTGCTCGTACTCGCCGACCAGATTCGGCAAGTCGGCGGTTTTTTCCGGCAGATCAGTCAGCAGCAAGGTCTTCTCGACCGTGGTCAGGTGCGGCGCGATCGCTTGATAGAGGCCGACGAACTCGCTGTTGACCAGCACAAAACGGTCTTCGGCGTGGTTCATGGTGTAGAGGATCTGTTCCGGCGACAGGCGCACGTTGATCGTGTGGATCACCGCGCCGATCATCGGAATCGCAAACATGCATTCCAGGTAACGATGGCTGTCCCAATCCATCACCGCAACAGTGTCACCGGCCTTCACACCGGCCGCCGTCAGCACGTTGGCCAGCCGCGCAACACGCTCGATCAGGGTCGGGTAGCTGTAGCGAATCTGGTCACGGTAGATGATCTCGCGGGTTTTCTCGTAACGGGCGCCGGACATCAGCAGCCGTTTGATCAGCAATGGATACTGGTAGGCCCCATCGGCCGGGGGAATGACGCGAGTCTGCAACATATGAATCCCTTTTCTGGCTGCACGGTGTTGGCATAGAGATTTGTACTCTAGAACCCTTATACGCCAGCCAAATCAGCCAAAGGAATGATTTGCAGAGCCGTACAAATGCTAGCTTTGCGCCAGCATTTGCCGACTTTCGTCCCAGGTCAGGCCGTTTGCCCTACAGCCTCCTCGGAAGGTGTCCGTGGGAATACGACTGCTGCAAGGAAGGTCAACGCGCCGAAACCCGCGAGAATCAAGTACAGGCCTACAAAACCATGGCGCGGTTCAACATAGGAAATCAGCGGAATCGCCGTCGCACTGGCGCCGAACGATAAGCAGTAACGCAGGGCGAACACCCGTGATTGCCACTGCGGGGCGACGAAGTTGGCGACCATCGCATCATTGACTGTTACCTGACCAAACACCACAAACATGAACGCTGCGCCGAGGGCGATCACCGCCCAGCCGTCGGCATAGGCCAACGCAAACAACAGCGGTGCCTGGCACAACGTCAGGACAACAAACGGCCATTTCAGGCTGAGCCGATGCAACACACGACCAATGCTCAATTGCGCAATCGCACCGAAGGCATAGGCCAGACTGACCACCACGCCGAGGGTTTGCGGCGAGGCGAACAGCTCATGCAAACGTTCCTGAAACAGCTTCGGATAGGTCATGGTGGTGGCGTTGAACACCACGCCGCCGGTGGCCGTGGCCAACGCCAGCACGCCGAAAACCATCACCATCGAGATGCGCTGACCGGCGGCGCCTTTGAGTGGCGTGTGCGGGCGCTTCGGAATCGGTTCCTCACGCACCTGCAAGGCGAAGCCAAAACCCAGCACAATCGCCACTGCGCCCGGTATCAGAAACGCCGAGCGCCAGCCGAACTGCGCCACCAGCAAGCCGGTGATCAGCGCCGAAAACGCCACGCCCAGATTGCCCCACATGCCGTTGATGCCAATTTCGCGGCCACGGTTTTGTGCGTAGGCCACCAGCATTGCTGTGCCGACCGGGTGATAAATCGCCGCGAAAATACCGATCAGGGTCAGGCCAATCACCAGCATGCTCGGGCTGTTGCTCAGCCCGGTGAAGATCGCCGAAGCGCCGATACCGAAGAAAAACACTAGCATCATCTGCCGCCGACTCCAGTGATCGCCGAGCCAGCCGGCGGGCAGCGAACAGGCGCCGAAGGCGATGAATCCTCCCAACGACAGGCCGATCAGCGTGGCGTAATCGAGGCCGAAAGCCTGGGTCATACCGAGCACGGCGGCGGGAAAAATCAGCATGAACATGTGATCGATCACATGGGCGGCGTTGATGTAGCGAATGACATTGCGGGATTGATTCATGGCGGCACGCTTTACGTTGTTGTGTGCCGTCTATGCTAGGTTGGCCGTAAAGCGCATTCCTGCCAAGCAAGTCATCGAATCAGACATGTTGATCAGCCATTTCGAACACGGCCCGGTGAGTGCCTACCCCCGGGATTATCTGGACGGCGCCCACCAGCCGCTCCACCTGCATCGCGAGGCGCAGTTGTTGTACGCGGTCAGCGGGATCATGCGCGTGGTCACGGAATCGGGTGCGTGGGTGATTCCGCCGAGTCGCGCGGTGTGGATTCCACCCGAGGTAGCGCACGAGATTTTCATGAGCGGTGACGTGCAGATGCGCTCGCTGTTCATCGCGCCAGAATTGTCACCCGCCAGCCTGCAACAGTGCTGCGTATTGGCGGTGACACCGTTGCTGCGCGAGCTGATTCTGCGTGCCGTGCAAGGGCCGCCGCACGCCGACAACCCGCTGATTCAGCAGTTGATGCTGGAAGAACTCGCCAGTCTGGAAAACCTGCCGCTGCACATTCCGATGCCCAGCGACCGGCGTCTGCAAAACATCTGTCTGGCACTGCTGCACACCCCCGATCATGCCAATACCCTGGAAGACTGGGCGCAACAGGTCGGCGCCAGCTCACGGACGTTGGCACGGCTGTTTCAGCAACAGCTGCAGATGAGTTTCAACGCCTGGCGCCAGCAACTGCGCCTGATGGAAGCCCTGCCACGTCTGCTCGCCGGGGACAGCGTGCAGCGTGTGGCGCGGGATCTGGGTTACGGCAGCGCGCGGGCGTTCAGCGCGATGTTTCGCCGTTTACTTGGGGAAAATCCCCGTGATTACCTCAACAACCTGAGCAAACTCAGCGAGCTTGTGTAAGACCCTGTGGGCTCGAGCCTGCTCGCGAAAGCGATCTTCCAGCCCCTTTGATATCGACTGATCCGACGCCTTCGCGAGCAGGCTCGCTCCCACAGGTTTGAATTGCGGTTCTGACATCAATGCATCTCGGTAAACGCGATTTTCACGCCGAGAGCAATCAGCACCGCGCCCATGGTGCGGTCAAACCAGTGGCCCATGCGGGCAAAACCGGCGCGTACACGTTGCTGGCTGAACAGCATCGCCACCAGGCAAAACCATACGGCCGTCGCGACCGCCAGATAAATCCCGTAACCGGCCTGCACCGACAGCGGCGTGTGCGGGTTGATCACCACGGTGAACAGCGACAGGAAGAACAGCGTGGCTTTCGGGTTGAGGCCATTGGTCACGAAACCTGAAGTGAACGCGCCGCGAGCCGTACGCACACCGGCTTCTTTGTGCAGATCGTCGGTGACGGTTTTCGCTGGTTGCGCGCGCAAGGCCTTGAAGCCGATGTACAGCAGATAAGCCGCCGCCGCCCATTTCAACGCGTTAAACAGCACGATCGATTGCGACACGATCAGGCCGATGCCGAGCAACGAATAACCGACGTGGAGGAAAATCGCCGTACCGACACCGAGTGCCGTCCAGGTGCCGGCGCGACGCCCGTGGGTCACGCTTTCGCGCACCACCACGGCAAAGTCCGGGCCGGGGCTGGCGACTGCCAGCAGGTGGATCAGTGCAACGGTCAAGAACTCGGTCCAGTACATGGGGGCTCCTCTGGGGCAGCTTGGTCAATAAAGATCTGTAGGAAACGCAGTACTTGTGGCGAGGGGATTTATCCCCGTTCGGCTGCGCAGCAGTCGTAAACCCGGCGAACGCGATTAAGCAGATACACCGAGGTGAATGGTTTTAGGGCTGCTTCGCAACCCAACGGGGATAAATCCCCTCGCCACAGGGATATGTATCCGCGGCGGGGTCTGCGTAACCAATTGTTTCATCTGGTAGGCTCGGCAGATTACGCCCAACGCTCAAAGCCTAAAAGGTACAGTTGATGACGAACACGCGCCGCGCCGTATTCCTTGATCACCCGTCGCTCGATCTTGGCGACCTCGACCTCAGTCCGTTGCGCGAGTGTTTCAGCGATCTGCAACTCTTCGCCCAGACCCTGCCCGAGCAAGTCAGCGAACGCCTGCAAGGCGCCACCGTGGCCATTTCCAACAAGATTTTGATCGACGCCGCCGCGATGGCCGCCAACCCCGATCTGAAACTGATCCTGATCACCGCGACCGGCACCAACAACGTCGACCTCGCCGCCGCCCGCGCTCACGGCATCACCGTGTGCAACTGTCAGGGTTACGGCACGCCGTCGGTGGCGCAACACACGATCATGCTGCTGCTCAACCTCGCCACGCGTCTGGCCGATTATCAGAAAGCCGTCGGCGAAGGTCGCTGGCAGCAGGCGAAACAGTTCTGCCTGCTCGACTATCCGATTGTTGAACTGGAAGGCAAAACCCTGGGTTTGCTCGGTCACGGCGAACTCGGTGGCGCGGTGGCGCGACTGGCCGAAGCCTTCGGCATGCGCGTTTTGCTCGGACAGATCCCCGGGCGCCCTGCCCGCCCGGATCGTCTGCCGCTGGACGAACTGCTGCCGCAAATCGACGCCCTCACCCTGCACTGCCCGCTCAACGAGCACACCCGCCACTTCATCGGTGCCCGCGAACTGGCGTCGATGAAACCCGGCGCCTTCGTGGTCAACACCGCGCGTGGCGGTTTGATCGATGAACAGGCGTTGGCCGATGCGCTGCGTAATGGCCACCTTGGCGGCGCGGCGACGGATGTGTTGAGCGTCGAGCCGCCGACTCAAGGCAATCCGCTGCTGGCCGCCGACATTCCACGCCTGATCGTCACGCCGCATAACGCTTGGGGCAGTGTTGAAGCGCGGCAGCGCATCGTCGGTCAATTGACCGAAAACGCTCAGGCGTTCTTCAGCGGTAAGGCGCTGCGGGTCGTCAGTTGATAAACTGCGGCACTTTTTTTTGAGGAGCAGTTATGGATCCGCGCAGTGAAGTACTGCTTCGTCAGCCCGAGTTGTTTCAAGGTTCGTTGTTGTTGGCCGGTTTGCCCGCCGACGATCTGCTCGGGCGCTTGCCCAACGCCTTCGGCTGGTGCTGGCATGCCGGCGATCAAGCGGCGCTGGACGCTCGCTTCGAAGGTCGCAGCCATTTCGGCGTGAATGTTCCGGAGCGTGAGTTTGATAGCGCTGTGGTGTTCTTGCCCAAGTCCAAGGATCTGACCGATTACATTCTCAACGCCGTGGCCTCGCGTCTGGCCGGTCGAGAAGTGTTTCTGGTCGGGGAAAAACGCAGCGGCATCGAAGGCGCGTCAAAACAGCTCAATCCGTTCGGCAAGCCGCGCAAACTCGACAGCGCGCGTCACTGCCAGCTCTGGCAAGTCACCGTGGCCAACGCGCCAGAAACGAAATCGCTGGAAAGCCTCGCGCAGACTTATGAATTGCCGCTGGCCGAAGGCCCGCTGAAAGTGATCAGCCTGCCGGGCGTGTTCAGCCACGGTCGTCTTGATCGCGGCAGCGCCCTGCTGCTGGAACATCTGGACAAATTGCCGAGTGGCCATCTGCTCGACTTCGGTTGTGGCGCGGGTGTGTTGGGCGCGGCGGTGAAGCGTCGCTATCCGCATAATCAGGTGACGCTGCTTGATGTCGACGCGTTTGCCGCTGCCAGCAGTCGTCTGACTTTGGCCGCTAACGGTCTGGAGGCCGAGGTGCTGACCGGCGATGGCATCGATGCGGCGCCGATGGGTTTGAGCGCAATTTTGAGCAATCCGCCGTTCCATGTCGGCGTGCACACTGATTACTTCGCCACCGAGAACTTGCTGCGAAAAGCGGCCAAACATCTGAAAAACGGTGGTGAGCTGCGCTTGGTCGCCAACAGTTTCCTCAAGTACCAACCGCTGATCGAAGAGCATCTGGGCGTGTGTGCGATCAAGGCCGAAGGCAATGGCTTCCGCATCTACCGGGCCAAGCGCGGCTAGAACTTCTTTCAAAAAAGAGGCTTGCTCAATCGGATTTGCCTAGGCAGAATCCGCTCCGTCCTAGGGGAGTAGTCTCCCACGAGCGCCATGCTCGTCCGGCATACGTCAACATACTTGATCCTCAGATCATGGCGTATGCGACCCAAGCGTCCGCATCAGACGGATCGCAGGGTTTGACAAGACCTATGACACGCACACCTTACCCGGGGCGGGAAGGCTGTACGTGTCATAGCCGTGTCGACCCGCCCCTTAGGAAAATCCTGATGCTGGACTCGTTACTCGTTCCCACCGCAATCGTTGCCTTGGCCGAAATCGGCGACAAGACGCAACTGCTCGCGCTGATCCTCGCCGCTCGCTTCCGCAAACCCTGGCCGATCATTGCCGGTATTGTCGCCGCGACCCTGGCCAACCACGCGGCAGCCGGTGCGGTAGGCGCCTGGTTCGGCAGTTTCTTCTCGAATGCGACGCTGCACTGGATCCTCGCCGCGAGCTTCACGGCCACGGCGCTGTGGACGTTGGTGCCAGACAAAATGGACGACGATGAAACCAGCACCGCACGCAAGTTCGGGCCGTTTCTGACCACGCTGATTGCGTTCTTCCTGGCGGAAATGGGCGACAAGACTCAGGTCGCGACGGTGATGCTCGCCGCGCAATACCCTGATTTGTGGCTGGTGATTATCGGTACCACGGCGGGCATGTTGATTGCCAACGTGCCGGTGGTATTGGCCGGTAACTTTGCCGCCGACAAATTGCCACTGACCCTGATCCGTCGCCTCGCGGCTTCGGCGTTCATGATTCTGGCAATTGTGGCGGTGTACAAAGCGATGCAAAGCAGTGGTTGGGTTTAACCCTGAGAGAAGGATCGTTCCCACGCTCTGCGTGGGAATGCAGCCGGGGACGCTCTGCGTCCCATTGGAACGCGGAGCGTCCCTTGAGGCATTCCCACGCAGAGCGTGGGAACGATCACCGACTCAGGATTTCGGAGCTTGTTCGTACAGCGGCATGACTTTCGGAATCGCTGCCTGCAACGAAGCAATCCGGCTAGCCGATGCCGGGTGAGTGCTCATGAACTCCGGTGGTGAACCTTCCGAGACCTTGCTCATCTTGTCCCACAGGGTGATCGCGGCATTCGGGTTGTAGCCGGCGCGGGCGGCCAGTTCCAGGCCAATCAGGTCGGCCTCGTTTTCGTTGGCGCGGCTGTTCGGCAGCGTCATGCCGTAATTGGCCACGGTGTCGGCCAGCGCCAGGCTGTCCTGCCCCAGACCGAGCAACGCACCCGCGCCCTGCTTGGCCATTTCAATCCCGTACGCCTTGGACATCGCCTCACGGCCATGCTCGCGCAAGGCGTGGGCGATTTCATGGCCCATGACCGCGGCGATTTCATCGTCGGTGAGTTTCAGGCTGTCGATCAGCCCGGTGTAGAAAATGATCTTGCCGCCAGGACCACAGTTGGCGTTGAGCTCGTCACTCTTGATCAGATTGACTTCCCATTTCCATTGCGCCGCATCGGGGCGGAAGTTCGGCGCCTGAGCGATCAAACGGTCGGCGATCGCCTGAACGCGTTTGGCGTCGCTGCTGGTCTTGTCCAGCACACCTTTGGTGGACGCTTCGCCGACGGTCTTCTGATACGACTGGGCATACATCTGGTCGACCTCTTGCGAGGACAGCATGCTGAACATGTACTGCTTGCGCTCCACACCCACGGCGCCGCCGCTGGTGGTGTTGACCGACTGACAACCGGCCAGCAACAACGCTGCGCTCAGTGCACTTACAACCAATGTCTTGTTCATTCAAAAGCTCCCTGAAAACCTGCCGGGTATCCTAGGCGGGTAATTGTATCGACGCCAGATACAACGGACGTGTTGCAGTGACTTTCAGACATATCCCACAGTTCAAAAGCCCCTCACCCTAGCCCTCTCCCGGAGGGAGAGGGGACTGATTGGGGGATATTCAGGAAGTTCGCTGACCTGAACGATCTGCTTTGAATCCATAATCGACTCGATTTCTCAGGTCGACGGATCTCACCAGACAACTCGGTCAGTCCCCTCTCCCCCCGGGAGAGGGTTAGGGTGAGGGGCTCTTGATAGACCAGACAACTCAACCCGGCGTCAAACACTCCGGCCCATTGAGCTTCGGATCATTGATCAGATTCGCCAACACCCGCTCCCGCAACACCGCCGGCTCACTGGCCAGCAACGCCTGCAACACATGCAACGGCGTCTCGGGATCCAGCCACGCCGCCTGCCCGGCCTCATCCAGAATCAATGGTCGGCGCTGACTCGACGCCGACTGCGTAATCACCGCCGTACTCAACCAGACCTGTTCCTGCACCGGATACGCTTCCCAGATCGCCGCGAAAAACAGCGACGCGCCCTCCCCCGGCGTCAGCCAGTACGGGCGTTTGCGCTGAGTCCCGCGCCATTCGTAAAAACCATTCGCCGGCAACAGACAGCGACGCTGACGCAGCGCCTCACGGAACATCGGCTGTTCGGCCACGGTTTCCGCGCGAGCATGCGCGGGTGTTTTCGACAGGTCGGTCAGCCACGGCGGCGTGAGCCCCCAGCGGGCGCGGGCCAGCGTGCGTTCGCCGGCGTCACCGGCACGCAGCATCAACACCGAATCGTTGGGGGAAATGTTCCACTGCGCCTGCTGATCGGCGGGAAAACCTGGCAGGGCCGCGAAATCGCGGTTCCAGCGAAACAGGGCATAACGTCCACACATGGGGCAACAAGACTCTAAATAAAACGATCGTCAGCCTAACAGACCAGCGTCCCGGGGAAGCTCTCCGGTTCGTCGCCGGGCAGCGGCAGCGCGGCATTGTACGCGGTGATCAGCTCGCGGGCGTATTCGGCCTGGTCGTTGTCGACCGACAGCCCGAGCAAGCCGAAGATCGGCAATTCACCGGTGCCGCCGAGCAAATCGCGGCCAATCAAGTGCGCCTCAATGCCCTCGCTGGCGAGCATGCCTTTGAGCATTTCGCCTTCCATCAGGTTTTCCGGCTCGTAGATTCGCTGCATGGGCGCGCCTCACTCGTTTTCGCTGAAGACTTCCAGAAACCAATCCTCTCCGTGTACCTGCAAGACGAACGTGATCGGCCGGCAACACACCTGACAGTCCTCAATGTAGGTCTGATCACCGCCGGACAGATCCACCGTCGTTTCAACTTGCTCACCACAATACGGACATTCGTACAGTGCGCTCTCCAGCATCGCGGTCTCCCAAGTGACTTGTGCGTATAATCGCCGGTCTATTTGCAGGGCTATTTTTGTCTGGCTGACTTTTCAGACCGTGCCCCGTTGGTTTTCGATCAAAACCTTTACTTACCCTAGCCGTTTCTAACAAGAGAGCATGATGGGCGAATTCGATGCCATCCGACCTTACGACGACAGCGAAGTACCTGTGGTACTGGCAAGACTGCTCGGCGACAAGGCGTTTCTAGATATCCTCACCCACTTCCGCTTCCCGCGTTTTGCCGGTGCTTTCGGCTGGATGCTCAAACCACTTATAGCCCATCGGCTGCGTCGTGAGTTCGCCGACGTGACCTCGGTGGCGACGTTGCAGGACAAGGTCGAGTCCTACGTCGACCACACCATCGAGCGCGCCACCGACGGCGTGACCTACACCGGTGTCGAGCAATTCAAGTCGGGCAGCGCCTATCTGTTCATCGCCAACCACCGCGACATCGTCATGGATCCGGCCTTCGTCAACTACGCCGTGTACCACGCCGGCCTGCCGACGCCGCGCATCGCCATCGGTGACAACCTGCTGCAAAAGCCGTTTGTCAGCGACCTGATGCGCTTGAACAAGAGTTTTATCGTTCACCGTTCGATCACCGGCCGTCGCGAGAAAATGGCTGCGTATCAGCTGTTGTCGGCGTACATCAACCACTCGATCCGCAATGATTGCGCGTCGATCTGGATCGCGCAGGCCGAAGGTCGGGCGAAGGATGGCGATGATCGCACCGAGTCGGCGATCCTCAAGATGTTCCACATGAGCCGCAAGGATGAGCCGTTCGGCGAAGTCATTCGCTCACTGAACGTCACCCCGGTGTCGATCAGTTACGAGTACGACCCCTGCGACCAGGCCAAGGCCCGCGAGCTGTACATCCGCGCCACCACCGGCACCTACGCGAAAGCGCCGGGCGAGGATGACGTGAGCATTGCCAAGGGCATCACCGGTTACAAGGGCCGCGTGCACGTGAACTTTGCTGCGCCGATCACCGAGCTGTTCGAAGACACCAAGCAATTGGCTGTCGAGATGGACAAGCAGATTCTCGGCGGCTACCGGTTATTCCCGGTGCATTACCTGGCGTACGCGCAGTGGGCTGATGCGGATCCGCAGTTGAATGTGCCGAAGGCTGCCGAGGTGTTTGCGGCGGATGAACTGGCCAAGGCGCAGGAAGAATGGCAGAGCCGACTGGATGCTTGCCCTGCAGAGCATCGTCCGTATCTGGTGCTGCAATATGCGACGCCAGTGCGTAATCAATACCGCGTTAAGGCCGGGTTGCCGCTTTAAATTTTCAGAGCAAGATCAAAAGATCGCAGCCTTCGGCAGCTCCTACAGTGGATTCATGTAGGAGTTGCCGAAGGCTGCGATCTTTTGCTTTTAGTAACGCGTGCTGATCCACGAGACGATCAGTGCCAGCCCCAGGCAAGCAAAACCAAATCGATAGAAAAACCGGTTCATGCGCAAGGTTGCCCAATCAAGAATGGGCTCGGCATTCGGCTGCGCGTTGCGCTGGGCGGCGATGCTGGCCATTGCGCGTTGTTCGCGGCGGCGGGTTGCGTGCAGCAGCCAACTGCCCGGGAACGCCAACAGCAGCGCCAGCAGGTTGATCAATTTGGCGGGATGGGCGGTAAACAGCGTCATCAAGTGCAGCGACATCACAGACCTCTATCTAAACCGGTGTGGCAGGCGCCAGACCGACGACCGCGGCGCGGATTCTAACCAAACCTTGGCCCCCTGCCCCAGCCTTTACGACAAATAACGTAACAATCGACCGATGGCTGTCCTGTGTCACGGCATCGTCATCTGGATAAACCAAGATGCGCGCCTCGAAACCGACAGGGAACGCGTCATGTTGCACGCCGAAAACCAGGATCGCCTCTACCTCATCACCCCGACCGACGAACAGCAAAGCCTCGTCGGCAGCCTTGCCTTCAATGTTCAGGATCGCCACTGGCTGGTGTATTGCGCGCTGGGCGGGCATCAGCATGCGGATTTGCCGGAGACGGATTTGTTGACGGGGGTTAGCGTGCTCGACTTTTACTCGCAGGCTGCCTGAAAAAGCAAAAGCACCCTCACCCTAGCCCTCTCCCGGAGGGAGAGGGGACTGACCGGGTTGTTTCGTCGGAGTACATCGACCTCAAATTCCAAGGTGAATGTAGATCTCATGAACTACACAGATCAGCTCCCTTTCCCCCTCGCCCCCCTGGGGGAGAGGGCTGGGGTGAGGGGGGACGATTTCATGCCCCACAAAAAAGCCCGGGGTCATCACTGGCCCCGGGCTTTTTCACATCCGCTGAAAGCTTACTCAGCGAGCACCTGACCCACGGTCGGATCCTTGAACAGACGCGTCAACGCATCGCTCAACACGTCGCTGACCAGTTTGGTGTTGGTTTCCTGGTTCGGCGCCATGCCGAAACGCTGATCCAGCGACGCGCCGTAACGGCCGCTGTAACGGCGGTTGGCGTTCTGCACGTCGGAGCGGAAGGTCGCGCCGATGGTCGCTTCAGTCACGTACATGCCTTCTTTCGGCGACTGGTATTTCAGCTCGGCCAGGGTCACGGTCAGCTGAGGCGCATTCGGCGCGTTGTTGGTCGGGGTGAAGCCCAACAGACGCACGGCGGCTTCAGCCTGAGCTTGCAGCTTCGGCAGGATCTGCTCGCGCTGCACGGTGATGGCGCTGGTTTCCGGGTACAGGCCGCCACGGGTGCCGAGGGTTGGCGACGGACGCCCGTCAACCACACGCACGACAACGGGCTGACCACGGCCGACCGCAGGCAACTGCGTGGTCAGCTTCGGCTCCGGATTCAGTTGTTGCGGGCTGTGGGCGCAGCCGGCCAGGGTCAAACCGGCCACAGTGATCAAACCGAACAACAGGCGTTGCAACATGCTCTTCTCTCCAGAATCAGGCACAAACAGGCCGGCAGTATAGCGGTGGGCCACTGCGGGTCACCAGCGTCACACGGTGAATACTGAAATGTCTGACACAGCCGTGGCAGGCCGGTTCCTGTCACGCCGCTGTCATCTGCCGTACATGTTGACGTCACGCCCTGCTGGCAACCTTCAAACAAGTCCTCCAGCAAGGTAATCGGCCATGCGTTATTTGATCTCGTTGTTTGCGCCACGCCCGTTGCACCGCAGCTTTGCCCTGCTCGACCGCAACGGCCATTGTCAGGCATTCAAGCAGTGCAGCCTGCAACCGATGGGTGACGGTTGGGTGGAAATCGAAGAAATTCGTCTCAACTGGTTGCACCACCCATTGCCCGCCAGCGCCCGCGTCATAGCGCCGCAGGCTCGTGCACGCGCTCAGGCGATGTTGAGCATCTGACCGGATGCCTAATAAAAGTCATTAAACACGACCAACTCCCCGCATTTCTTCGATACAATCTCCCCCCGATTATAAGGACGTCTCCTGATCGGGCCCCGCAACAGCGTCAATGCGCATCGCATCGACATCAAAATCGCCCACAGAGAGCCGCCCACACAGATCGAGTGAAGTTGGCGCGCTTGCCTGTTCTTCCGGCAAAAACCCCGCTTTTCGCGAATCTGCAGAGCTGTCATGACGCTCGGCCGCCGCGTTGTTTTTGCCCTCGGGCAAGGTGCCAAGCCAAGACAGCCCTTTTTTGAGGTTCACGTCTTCAAAAGAGCGTGAAAAAAACGGGTTTTCACAACTTCACAAGAGTGTGGCGAGCAAATGAATAGTTTTGCGTCTGAACATGCACCATTAGCGTCTGGAACAGCCCAACGACACAGGACCGGGTATACCTCGAATATCGGAGCCTGAAGCCTGTCCGCTACGGATTTGGTTGCACAAAAACGGATGTCTCGACCATAAGTCGAATTGCCAGCTGCGTGCTGAAATGAGTTCATGGAGCTCTTGAAAGCCAGGCCGCATGCATCCGTCGAAGTTGCGAAAAATTGCGAAGATTCGGACATGGCGAACCTGACCACGGATAGCCTGGACACAATTGATCTGTCCCGGAACGCCTGGCAGCCATGCCGACAATTTGGTGCTGCAGATTTTGGAGACGCGTTAAATGGCGCATAACGAAGCAGTCGACGTAGTATTGGTTGGGGCCGGCATCATGAGTGCCACCCTCGCCGTACTGCTCAAAGAGCTCGACCCCGCGATCAAGCTGGAAGTCGTCGAGCTGATGGATTCCGGTGCTGCGGAGAGTTCCAACCCGTGGAACAACGCCGGTACCGGTCACGCTGGTCTGTGCGAGCTGAATTACACGCCGCAGGCCGCCGATGGCACCGTCGACATCAAGAAAGCCGTGCACATCAACACCCAATTCGAGGTGTCGAAGCAGTTCTGGTCGTACCTGACCAAGAAAGGCACCTTCGGCTCGTGCAAATCGTTCATCAGCCCGGTACCGCACCTGAGCTTCGTGCAGGGTGATTCCGGCGTGTCGTTCCTCAAAGAACGCTTTGACGTGCTGCACAAGCACCACGCCTTCGCCGACATGGAATACACCGAAGACAAGGCCAAAATGGCCGAGTGGATGCCGCTGATGATGCCGGGCCGCTCGCCGGACGAAGTCCTCGCTGCCACCCGCGTGATGAACGGCACCGACGTCAACTTCGGCGCGCTGACCAATCAGTTGCTCAAGCACCTGACCAGCGCTCCCGACACTCAGGTCAAATACTGCAAGCGCGTGACTGGTCTCAAGCGTAACGGCAGCGGCTGGACCGTCAGCATCAAAGACGTCAACAACGGCAACACTCGTGAAGTCGACGCCAAGTTCGTTTTCCTCGGTGCAGGTGGCGCGGCGTTGCCGTTGCTGCAGGCTTCGGGCATCGAAGAAAGCAAAGGCTTCGGCGGCTTCCCGATCAGCGGCCAGTGGCTGCGTTGCGACAACCCGGAAGTGGTCAAACAGCACCAGGCCAAGGTTTACAGCCAGGCCGCTGTGGGTTCGCCACCGATGTCGGTGCCGCACCTGGACACCCGCGTTGTCGACGGCAAGAAATCCCTGCTGTTCGGGCCATACGCCGGTTTCACCACCAAGTTCCTCAAGCACGGCTCCTTCATGGACCTGCCGCTGTCGGTTCGCGCCGGCAACATCGGGCCGATGCTGGCCGTGGCGAAAAACAACATGGATCTGACCAAGTACCTGGTCAGCGAAGTGATGCAATCGATGGAACAGCGTCTGGATTCCCTGCGCCGTTTCTACCCGCAAGCGAAAGCCGAAGACTGGCGTCTGGAAGTGGCTGGCCAACGGGTGCAGATCATCAAGAAAGACCCGAAAAAGGGCGGCATCCTGCAATTCGGTACCGAACTGGTGTCGGCCAAGGACGGTTCGCTGGCCGCGCTGCTCGGCGCTTCGCCAGGCGCTTCGGTGACCGTTTCGATCATGCTCGAACTGATCGAGAAGTGCTTCCCGAATCAGGCCAAGGGTGAGTGGGCAGCGAAACTGGCCGAGATCTTCCCGGCCCGTGAAAAGGTGCTGGAAACCGATGCTGCGCTGTATCGCAAGATCAACACGCAGAACAACATCGCGCTGGAACTGGTTGAAGAAAGCAGCGAGACACCAAGCTACGCTTGATCTTGCGGCATAAAAAACGCCCCGATCGGGGCGTTTTTTTATGGCCTTGAAAAGCAAAAGATCGCAGCCTTCGGCAGCTCCTACACAGTCACTATAAATCCCATGTAGGAGCTGCCGCAGGCTGCGATCTTTTGACCTTAACCGCGGGACTTTTCGATCAGTTCGATGTAGTCCGGGGCATTACGCTGATCGGCGATCAGCTCAACAAAGGTCTTGCCCTGCTCGTCCTTGCCATCAACGTCATAACCGGCCTCAACGAAGAAACCCAGGAAGCGTTCGAAGTCGTCGATACGCAGACCACGGTAGGCCTTGATCAGTTTGTGCAGCGACGGCGAAGTGGCGTCGACCGGTTCAAAATCGAGGAACAGCTTGATCTGCTCATCGCCGATCTCGTCACCAATCACTTGTTTCTTATCTTTACGCATTGCCGACTCCAGCTCGCAGACATTACACGGGGCCGGCAGTTTACCCCTGCCCTGCCGCCGGGCTCAACGCGAACGCGTGCTGCCGGTGTGCAAATCGGCCCAGATGTGGCCGTTGGCGTAACTGAGGAACTGCACATACACGGTGTCATTGCGCAGCAGATCAATGATCACGCGGTACTGGGCCAGCGGATAAAACAACGTCAGGGTTTTGCTTTTGTCGTCGTAGATCGGCTTTTTCAGGCTTTTGCTTTCGCCGTCAAAATTGACCAGCACCTGCGTGATCGTCGCACCCTTGTTCAGGGATTTGCCCTTGAGGCGGATCAGCAGCGGAGACGTGACCGGAATCGGTTGCTGATTGGATTGACGTTGCGCGCCCACCACCACGGAATAATCGGTGACCTGCATGAGTTGCTGTTGCTCGGGCTCGGCGTCGCGCACGGTCAGATCGTCCGGCGGCAGGAATTGACTGTGCATCGGCGCGGCGGACAGAGGCAGGCTGAAGATCAGGAAAAGCGCGGCGAGGCTGCGGATCAAGAGGCTCATGACAGGCTCCGGAGGGCGGGGCCGAGCACTCTAGCATGGGATTAAAAGCAAAAGATCGCAGCGTTCCGCAGCTCCTACATTGAACCTGTAGGAGCTGCCGAAGGCTGCGATCTATTGATCTTGCTTACATGCCTTTAACGGCAAAAATCCCGTTGGCGTTGCGCCAGTAGCCTTTGTAGTCCATGCCGTAACCGAAGATGTAGCGGTCGATGCACGGCAGGCCGACGAAATCGGCTTTCAGGTCAGGACGTGCTTTGCGGTCGTGATCCTTGTCGATCAGCACAGCGGTGTGCACTTTGCGCGCGCCGGCGTGTTTGCAAAAGTCGATGATCGCGCCGAGGGTGTGACCTTCGTCGAGGATGTCGTCGATGATCAGCACGTCGCGGTCGATGAACGAGACTTCCGGCTTGGCTTTCCAGAACAGGTCGCCGCCGCTGGTTTCGTTGCGATAACGGGTTGCGTGCAGGTAGGACGCTTCCAGCGGGAATTGCAGATGCGTCAGCAGTTTGCCGGAAAAGATCAGGCCGCCGTTCATCACGCAGAACACCACAGGGTTGCTGTCAGCCAGTTGTTCGTTGATTTGTGCACCGACACGGGCGATGGCCGCCTCGACTTCAGCTTCGGTGTACAGGCAGTCAGCCTCTCGCATGACTTGACGGATATGCTCGAGATCAGCGGACATGGCGCTCTCCAGGGGGTTCGATTTCGGAAAAGCGGGCAAAGGTACGCATCCCGCGAGGTCGAATCAAGCATTTGTGGACTAACGTACTGTATGTCCTATAGGACATCACCCTCGGATAGATTAATCTAGGCCGGTTTTTTTGCCCGCCGCCGGAGTTTTTCCATGCCCATCCTCGAGATCCGCCATCCGCTGATCCGTCATAAACTCGGCCTGATGCGCCGCGCCGATATCAGCACCAAGAACTTCCGTGAGCTTGCTCAGGAAGTCGGCGCCCTGTTGACCTATGAAGCTACAAAAGATTTGCCGCTGGAGTCCTACGATATTGCAGGCTGGTGCGGCACCGTGTCGGTCGAGAAGATCGCCGGCAAGAAGATCACCGTCGTGCCGATCCTGCGCGCCGGCATCGGCATGCTTGAAGGCGTGCTGAGCCTGATCCCGGGTGCCAAGGTTTCCGCCGTGGGTGTCGCCCGCAACGAAGAAACCCTGCAAGCGCACACCTATCTGGAAAAACTGGTTCCGGAAATCGACGAACGGTTGGCGATGATCATCGACCCGATGCTCGCCACTGGCAGCTCGATGGTTGCGACCATCGACCTGCTGAAAAAGGCTGGCTGCAAAGACATCCGCGCGATGGTGCTGGTTGCCGCGCCGGAAGGCATTGCTGCCGTCGAGAAGGCTCACCCGGACGTGACCATCTACACCGCGTCCATCGATGAGCGTTTGAACGAGCACGGTTACATCATCCCTGGACTTGGCGACGCCGGTGACAAGATCTTCGGCACCAAGCAGAAGGACGCGTAACCATGCAGCAAGAGTTCAACGATCCGCTCTGGCGCACGGTGCTGTCCGGCGCCCAGATGCTGTTCGTGGCTTTCGGCGCTTTGGTGCTGATGCCGCTGATCACGGGCCTCGACCCGAACGTGGCACTGTTTACCGCGGGTTTAGGGACGATCCTGTTCCAGATCGTCACCGGGCGTCAGGTGCCGGTGTTTCTGGCGTCGAGCTTCGCTTTCATCACTCCTATCATTCTCGCCAAGGGCCAGTTCGGCCTCGCCGCGACCATGGGTGGCGTGATGGCGGCCGGTTTCGTCTACACCTTCCTGGGCCTAGCCGTGAAGATCAAAGGCACCGGCTTCATTGACCGCTTGCTGCCGCCGGTAGTGATTGGCCCGGTGATCATCTCCATCGGCCTGGCCATGGCGCCGATTGCCGCGAACATGGCGATGGGCAAGGCTGGCGACGGTTCCGAACTGATTCACTACCAGACCGCGATGCTGATCTCGATGCCGGCGCTGCTGACCACGTTGATCGTGGCGGTGTTCGGTAAAGGCATCTTCCGCCTGGTGCCGATCATTTCCGGTGTGCTGGTCGGTTTTGCCATGTCGTTCTATTTCGGCGTGGTCGACACCGCGAAGATTGCCGCCGCGCCATGGTTTGCGATTCCGCACTTCACCGCGCCGGAGTTCAACTGGCAGGCGATTCTGTTCATCGTTCCGGTGGCCTTGGCCCCGGCCATCGAACACATTGGCGGCGTGATTGCTGTGGGTAGCGTGACCGGTCGCGACTATCTGAAGAAGCCGGGCCTGCATCGCACCTTGCTCGGTGACGGCATTGCCACCACCGCCGCCGGTCTGTTTGGCGGTCCGCCGAATACCACCTACGCCGAAGTGACAGGCGCGGTGATGCTGACCAAGAACTACAACCCGAAAATCATGACCTGGGCGGCGGTTTTCGCCATCACCCTGGCGTTCATCGGCAAGTTCGGCGCGCTGCTGCAAAGCATTCCGGTGCCGGTGATGGGCGGGATTCTGTGCCTGTTGTTCGGTTCGATCGCGGCGGTGGGCATGAACACCCTGATCCGTCACAAGATCGATTTGGGCGAAGCACGCAATCTGGTGATTGTCTCGGTGACGTTGGTGTTCGGGATTGGCGGTGTGCTGGTCGGCACTGGCACCGGCCCGGACGACTTCGGCCTCAAAGGCATCGCGCTGTGCGCGGTGGTGGCGATTGCGCTGAACCTGATCCTGCCGGGCAATGACGGCTGGAAGAACAAGAAGGCGGATGAGCCGCTGATCTAAACCCTTAGATCTTCACCGCCTGACAGTCAGCCTTCGCGGGCAAGCCTTGCTCCTACATCGGTCTCTGTAGGAGCAAGGCTTGCC
>NZ_JASCPK010000074.1:0-28338 GCF_029959385.1 Pseudomonas sp. PS01303 | reverse complement strand
CCCGGATGAACCCGGAGCGAAGGAACCCGAGCCTTAGCGAGGGCCGGACGTCAGGGCACAGACCTTTTGGTTACTTTTGGGGCGTTTGCCAAAAGTGACCCGCCGTAAGGGCGGAACCATAATCAGCCACCCCCGCAGCAACGGATATAAACCCAAACCCAAAAAAAGCCCCTCAAAAAAGAGGGGCTCTTCTCAAACAGCAAAACCCAAAATCAGGTCATCTGAATAATGGTCTGCATAATCGTGCTCTGCGTAGAAATCGTCTTCGCATTCGCCTGATAGTTACTCTGACCCTTGATCAAATCAACCAACTCATTCGTCAGGTTAACGTTCGACTCCTCCAGCGAGTTCGACGCGATCGAACCCAAAGTCCCGGTCTCCGGCGCATCGTACCCCGGAATACCCGAAGCAAACGTCTCCTTCCAGCTAGTACCACCAACGGCCTGCAAACCCTGCTCGTTAGTGAAACTGGCCAACGCCACCTGCCCAATCGCCTTGCTCTGATTGTTACTGAAGTTGGCGAACAAGGTACCGGTGCCATCAATCGTCAGGTTAGTGATCTGCCCGGTGGCATAACCATCCTGAGTCGGAATCGAACGCGCAGTATCAGCGTTGTACTGAGTAGTCTTGGCCATCGAAATGGTCACACCCGCCGGGTTCGCTGCCGCACCGTTAGGCGTAAACACACCATTGGTCACAGTGCCTGGCTTCCAGTTACTCAGCGTCAAGTCGCTGCTGATAATCGGATTTGCAGGATCCGCCGGATTCGGTGTGCTCACCTGAGTCAACTTGCCCGAGCTGTCGAACGACAACGTCGAAGCCGTCGGCGCCGTCAGGGTTGGATCACTGCCGGTCGCGTCCGGGTTACGGCCGTCAACCAGGGTGTAAACCTTCCAGGTGTTGTCGCTGGTCTTCACCACGTACTGATCCATGACGTGGGAGTTACCCTGGGTGTCATAGATCGGTGTGCTGAACGACTTGGTGTACGTCTCGGCTTTCGACGGATCGAACTTCACCGCGTTGGCGCCGGTATCAACGATCACCGGTGCCGACGAGTTCAGGTTGATGGTCGAGGTCACCGACGAAGTCGATTTCGGTGCCAGATTCGACGTGTCGATTTTCAGGTCAGTCAACACACCGTTGAGAATCTTGCCGTTGGCATCCACACCGTAACCCTGCAGACGCGAGGTGTAATCAGTGTTGGTGATGTAACCGGCGTTGTCGACCTTGAACGTACCGGCACGGGTGTACGACACCGAACCGTTGTTGCTCATGGTGAAGAAGCCCGAACCGTTGATACCCATGTCGAGCACGTTACCGGTGTTGCTGATGTCACCCTGGGTGAACTGCTGCGAAACGTTGGCCAGGCGCACGCCGTTACCAATCACTTTGCTGCCGCTGCCCAGACGAGTCGCCGAGTAGACGTCTTCGAATTCTGCGCGCGAGGATTTGAAACCGGCGGTGGCAACGTTGGCGATGTTGTTGCCGGTCACGTCCAGTTGTTTGTTGGCTGCATAGAGACCGCTAAGGCCGATATTGAAAGACATATTCCACTCCTTTGTGCCGGGTTAATCGGCTCTATATACCAATGGTTTGTACTTTGGACAGGGCAACGGTGCCCTTGCCGGCCAGGTTGAGCATCAGCTCGCCGCCGGTCTGGCTGATGGTCACGCTGTTGACCGTGGCCGGCAGGTAAGTGGCCAGATCCGTTGCGGCGCCATTGATCGGTGCGCTGGCCTTGAAGGTGTAAGTACCGACCGGCACCACGGTGCCGGAAGAATCCTTGCCGTCCCAAGTGAAGCTGGCATCGCCGGCCGCGCGACTGCCCAGGTCGATGGTGCGAACAGCCTTGCCGTCTTTATCGGTGATGGTGACGGTGCCGCCGGCGATCGACGAAGGCACGCTGACCGAACCGGTCAGGCCTTTGGTCGGGTCGTCGAGCTGCGCGGTGTTGGTCTGCACGATCACGTTGCGACCGACCAGCGACGACGCCTGCAACGCTTGCGAGGAGTTGTAGTTGCCGGCCAGCGAGCTGACGGTGCTGTTCAGTGTGGTGATGCCTTCCAGACTGCTGAACTGCGCCAACTGTGCAACGAACGCACTGTTGTCCTGCGGATCGAGCGGGTTCTGGTTTTTCAGCTGGGTCACCAGCAATTGCAGGAACGCATCTTTGCCCAGCGCCTGGCCACCGGTGGCGCTGTTGGTCGCCGAAGCGATGCCGCCGGAGGTGCTGCTGCTGGCCGTCTTCGACGAGTTGGCCAGAATGTCGTTCATGCTCAGGGAGCTGGTGGTATCGGTAACGCTCATGGCAGTCGCCCCTTATTACTGACCGAGGGTCAGTACCTTCTGCATCATGGTTTTGGCGGTGTTCATCATTTCGGCGTTGGTCTGGAACGAACGGCTCGCGGAAATCATGTCAGCCATTTCTTCCACCACGTTGACGTTCGGGTAGTAGACGTAGCCTTTGGCGTCGGCCGCCGGATGGTTCGGCTCGTAACGGGCTTCGAGGTTGCTCTGGTCTTCGACCACACCGAGTACCTGCACGCCCTGCCCCGCGGCGTCCTGACTCTGGAACAGCGAGTTGCTGCCAGCGTTTTGGCCGCCCTGGAACATGGTGGCGAACACCGGGTGACGGGCGCGGTAGGTCTGGTCGATGCTCGAGGAAACGGTTTCGGCGTTGGCGATGTTCGACGCCACGGTGTTCAGACGCGTGGTTTGTGCGCTCATGCCGCTGCCGGCAATGTTGAAAACGCTGGACAGGGACATGGATTACTCTCCGCGCAGGGCTGAGACCAGCCCTTTGAATTTGCTGTTGAGCAGCGTGAAGCTGGCCTGGAAGCCCACGGCGTTTTCCGCGTAGTTGGACTGTTCCAGTTGCGCATCCACGGTGTTCTGGTCGATCGAAGGTTGCATCGGCGTGCGATACAGCAGCGATTCGTCGCCATTGCCCAGGCCTTCAGCTTCGATGTGACGGCTGTTGGTCATGTTCAGGGCGATAGTGCCGTTGGCGTTCTTCTGGGTCTGTGCTTCGAGCACTTTCGAGAAGTCCAGATCCCGCGCCTTGTAGTTCGGGGTATCGGCGTTGGCGATGTTGTTGGCCAGCACTTCGGCACGCTGGGCGCGGAAGCCCAATGCTTTTTCGTGAATGCCGAGCGCTTTATCGAAGCTGATGCTCATGTCGGGAACCTTCAGGTGACCGGTTTTTCGTACATGAGCTTTAGCAAGCCGCGTGCCAAACAGAAGAAACCCCGTAAACCGGGGCTTTGCGGGCAGCCGGCAAAGCGGCAATGCCAGAAAAGCGGCAAGCGGTTTCCGCCAGATGCCGCTTTTCTGCCGCTTGCCGCCCCACACACCTGCGCTTTGTAGGAGCAAGGCTTGCCCGCGAAGGCGTCGAGCCAGTCGACATCAATTAACCAGACATACCGTCTTCGCGGGCAAGCCTTGCTCCTACAGATTTTTTGGTGTCTGGGAGAGTTTCTTCGGGTACAAAAAAACGGGAGCCCCTGAGGACTCCCGTTCGTGTGTTGCCACTCGCCAATCATTTCGCCTGGTAAATAATCCCCGGGCTGCACTGCACCATCTGGTAATGATCCGGCAAACCGTTCAGCGCTTCCGATGCGCCAAGGAACAAATACCCGCCCGGCTTCAGCGTGCTGTGAATGCGCAACAGGATGTCTTTCTTCACTTCGGCAGAAAAGTAGATCAACACGTTGCGGCAGAACACGATGTCGAACTTGCCCAGCGCGGCGTAGCTGTCGAGCAGGTTGAACGAGCGGAACTCGACGCGGCTTTTGATCGGCGCCTTGATCACCCAGCGCCCCGGGCCTTTCGGATCGAAGTAACGCTGCAGACGTTCCGGCGACAAACCACGACCGATGGCCAGGCTGTCGTACTCGCCGGTCTTGCAGTTGTTGAGCATCAGGCCGGACAGATCGGTGGCAACAATCTGCACGCCCATCTTCAACTGACCGAGGTTAGTGCGTTCGAACTCATCGATCGACATCGACAGCGAATACGGTTCCTGACCCGACGAGCACGCCGCCGACCAGATCCGCAGACGCTGGTTAGGGCTGGCCTTGATCGCTTCGGGCAGGACTTTTTTCTTCAAGACTTCAAACGGATAGGTGTCACGAAACCACAGGGTTTCGTTGGTCGTCATGGCATCGACCACCTGCTCACGCAAACCGCTGCGCGGCTGGGTCTGGATGCGCTGCACCAGCTCACCCAGGGATTTGATGCCTTGCTGTTCCATCAGTTTGTTGAGACGGCTCGAGACCAGGTACTGCTTGTTTTCACCGAGCAAAATGCCACAGGCTTTTTCCAGGAAGACCCGGAACTGTTCGAAATCCAAATTACCCGTAGACAATGATGCCGCCTCTTAAATCGTGTTGACCGCCAGGAGCAAAGCGCTCCTAGCTGATATCTGCTGCTTTGATCCGGTCGACTACCCGGGATGCCAGGTCATCAGGGCGGAATTTGGCCAGAAAGTCATCGGCGCCGACTTTCTTGACCATCGCCTGATTGAATACCCCGGACAACGAAGTATGCAGGATGATATGAAGCTTTTGCATGCGTGGGTCGCTGCGGATCTCGGCCGTCAAAGTGTATCCGTCCATCTCCGGCATCTCGATGTCGGAGATCATCATCAGGAACTCTTCTTCCGGCTTTTTGCCCTCATCGACCAGTTTGCGCAGGTAATCCAGCGCCTGTTTGCCGTCGTTGAGCGCCACCACTTCGACGCCGACCGTTTGCAGACAACGCGACACCTGCTTGCGCGCCACTGACGAGTCATCGACCGTCAGCACCCGCAGCGACAACGCTTTGGTCTGGGTCTCGACATCGACCACGCCCACCGAAATCGCTTCCGGCGTCGGCGCAACTTCCGCCAGCACTTTCTCGACGTCGATGATTTCGACTAACTGATTGTCCACCCGAGTCACAGCGGTCAGGTAATGATCGCGACCCGTGCCCTTGGGCGGCGGATGAATCTCTTCCCAGTTCATATTGACGATGCGCTCCACCGAGCGCACCAGGAAACCCTGGGTCTTGGTGTTGTACTCCGTGATGATCACGAACGGGTTGTTCTTGTCTTTCAACGCGCCGGAGCCGGTCGCCATCGCCAGATCAAGGATCGGAATGGTCGCCCCCCGGATATTTGCCACCCCGCACACGACAGGACTGGACTTGGGCATCAACGTCAGCGACGGGCATTGCAGCACTTCCCGCACCTTGAACACGTTGATTCCGTAGAGCTGCTGACCGTCGAGACGGAACAACAACAGCTCCAGGCGATTCTGCCCCACCAGTTGCGTGCGCTGGTTTACCGAATCCATTACACCAGCCATGCCCAGACTCCTACCTCAACGCCAAGTGTTGTTGCGACGCACATTCATTGCTAAACGGCACGGCGCTTGCTTTTTAACTCGTATGAACGCTCAAACGACATTTTTCCGACACCTGACCTCTCCCCTTCGCAAAGGGCTTTGCGCGGTGTCTGCCGCCTGCTGTTTGCTCGCTGGCAGCCCTGCCATTGCGGATTCGGTTACCTTGCCTGACATGCTTATCGGCGTCACTCAGGGCTTTCTTGAGTTCACCGTAGAAGACTATTTGGCAACCAGTCAAACCGAAGGCCGCTACGAGATCGAAGTCAAGCAGCTCGATCCGCGTATGCGCATGCCGATGTGCGACAAGGAATTGACAGCGTCGCTGGAGAACACCCCCCGTCCTTTGGGCCGGGTGACGGTCAAGGTTCGCTGTGAAGGCAGTTCGCCCTGGACGGTGTTCGTGCCCGCTCAAGTCCGCCTGTTTCGCGAGATTGTCACCACCACCCGAGCACTCAGGCGCGCCGGGATTATCGAACCTCAGGACGTGACGTTGCGCGAGCGCGATGTCAGTCAGATCAATCAAGGTTTTCTGACCTCGGTAGACGAAGCGATCGGGCAAAAATTGACCCGACCAACGGTCGCCGATCAGGTGATTACCCAAGTCCACCTGGAACAGGCCGAAGTCGTGCGCAAAGGTGATCAAGTGGTCATCACCGCGCGCAGCGGCACACTCGCCGTGCGCATGCCCGGTGAAGCCCTGTCCAATGGCGGTTTGAAAGAACAGATCCGAGTGAAAAACCTCAATTCGCAACGGGTGATCAAGGCGCAAATCATCGCGCCGGGACAGGTGGAAGTTTCCATGTAAACACCGAGGAGAAAACTGGCGCTGGCCATGGCTGTTCCCTAAACTGTGCCGCAGCAGGACGCGCGCGGGTGCATGCAGCTTTCATTGCTAAATGTGCCTAAAGTTTTCCAGGAGATGGCCGAAAACATGGCAAGCGTCCAAATTCCCAGAGGTTTTTATCATGGTCATCGATTTCAGCCGTTTGAACAGCTCCTCGTCACTGACAGGCAGTACACGTACCAGCGCGCCCAAGGAAACCGCCGAAAACGGCACTTCCGCGCCGCTGAATACCCAGGCCGAAACGGCCAGTACCGCTAAAAGCGGGGAATCGGTACACCTCAGCAATGAGGCTCAACAGTTGCAGAAGGTCACTGACAAGCTGCGCGATCAGCCTGCTGTCGACAAAGCCCGTGTGGCCGAGTTGAAAGCCGCGATTGCCGATGGCAGCTATAAAGTCGACAGCAACCGTGTAGCCAGCAAACTGCTCAACTTCGAAGCCCAGCGCTAGGCTTTTGCCAGCGCGAGGCTTTTGGACGCTTAAAACCCAAGGCCAGCCATGCACGACACTAATTTATTGCAACTGATCAACGACGACTTTGCTCCAGCTCAACAATTGCTGGAGTTATTGCAAACCGAGTCCCTCGCTTTGCACGGTCGCGACATGCCGCTGCTCGAAGAGATTCTGGCAACCAAACAGGCACTGATCATTCTGCTTGAACAGCATGGCCGCAAGCGCAGCGAAATCCTCGTCAGCCTCAACCTGACGCCAGACCGTCAAGGTCTTGAGCAACTGGCCGCGCAATCGAGCGTTGGCCAGCAGCTGCTGACTCAGGGCGACGCCCTGACCGATCTCATCGCCCAATGTCAGGCGGCCAACGTCAAAAACGGCCAGTCGATCCTGATGCAACAGGCCGCGACCAGCAATCAACTGAAGATCCTCACCGGGGGCGAAGCGCCAGCGTTGTATGACGCCAGCGGCACGTTTGCCAAACCCGCGATGCCGCGTCCGCTCAGCCAGGCATGAGTCGTTGATGCGCCAGCTCTATCAACTCGCGAAACATGCTGGCAAAATGCTGGCTAGTCGTCATATTTTGTCTGGAGATTGATAAACCGTGTCCAACGCCCTCAGCGCGGATGATGCTCCGCAGCCTCCTAAGGTGCTCACCACACCTCTGGAAATCTCCAGCAACCTGCGTCAGTTGCAAGACAGCCATGATCCGCTGATCATCACCTTTCACGAGCGCAGCCAGCGTTTCCAGAGCTACCTGATCAAGGTTGACCGCGATACCGCTTCGATTAACCTAGATGAAATGGTGCCACGTGACGGTGAACGCTTTCTGCTGGCGGGCGAGCCGTTCAAGGTTGAGGGTTTCCATGAAGGCGTGCGCATCGCCTGGGAATGCAATGGCACGCTGGACATCGTCGATGCCGACGGCGACCGCTTCTACACCGGCGAACTGCCGACCGAAGTGGTTTACCACCAGCGCCGCAACGCTTTCCGCGCCGCGCTGAAACTGACCGATCTGGTCAACGTCGAACTCGGCGGCGAGAAACTCAAGGCGCCGATCAGCGGCAAGCTGCTGGACATCTCCGCCACCGGTTGCAAGCTGCGCTTTGAAGGCGACATCACTGACCGCCTGCAACTGGGCCAGGTCTACGACCGCCTGATCGCCCCGCCACTGTTCGGCAATCAACCGACTTCGGTTGAACTGCGTTATCTGCATTTCGAAGAAAAACTCAACATCACCTTTGCGGGTCTGCGCTTCCACAACATCAGTGGCCAGGCGGCGCGTAACGTTGAGCGCTTTGTGTATCAGTTGCAGCGTGAAGCACGGCGTTTCGATAAAGACGATATGTGATTCGTTGCGGCAAATAAAAAAAGGGCAGTCCTAGGCGGGACTGCCCTTTTTTGTGCCTGAGAGAATTCAACCAAGAATCTGTGGTGAGTGAGTTCTTGTGGTGAGGGGATTTATCCCCGACCGGCTGCGCAGCAGTCGTAAGACCATGCAATGTGGTGTGTCAGGAAGAATGTACATTCAGGGTTTGGGGCTGCTTCGCAGCCCAGCGGGGATGAATCCCCTCGCCACAGGTTAAGTGTTGCCCTTCAGGGTCTTGCACCTATGTGATTTATAGCGGCGAATAAAAAGGGCAGTCCTTGGCGGGACTGCCCTTTTTTGTGCCCGTGAGAATTCAACCAAGAATCTGTGGTGAGTGAGTTCTTGTGGTGAGGGGATTCATCCCCGACCGGCTGCGCAGCAGTCGTAAAACCATGCAATGTGGTGTGTCAGGAAGAATGTACATTCAGGGTTTGGGGCTGCTTCGCAGCCCATCGGGGATGAATCCCCTCGCCACAGGTTAAGTGTTTCCCTTTAGGGTCTTGCACCTATGTGAATTATTCGCCCGTGAGAATTCAACCAAGAATCTGTGGTGAGTGAGTTCTTGTGGTGAGGGGATTTATCCCCGACCGGCTGCGCAGCAGTCGTAAAACCATGCAATGTGGTGTGTCAGGAAGAATGTACATTCAGGGTTTGGGGCTGCTTCGCAGCCCATCGGGGATGAATCCCCTCGCCACAGGTTAAGTGTTTCCCTTCAGGGTCTTGCACCTATGTGAATTATTCGCCTGTGAGAATTCAACCAAGAATCTGTGGTGAGTGAGCTCTTGTGGTGAGGGGATTTATCCCCGACCGGCTGCGCAGCAGTCGCAAAACCATGCAATGTGGTGTGTCAGGAAGAATGTGGATTCAGGGGTTGGGGCTGCTTCGCAGCCCAGCGGGGATAAATCCCCTCGCCACAAGTAATTCACTCACCACAGGGTTATCCATTCATCATTAAATCTGTGTTCACCACAGGTGAATATTGCAGTCAGAGTCAGGGTCTGGCGCCGCTGATGTCTGGCGTCGGTTTATCGCTGCCATCATCCAGCTCTGTTTCCACCACTGGCTCCGGCGGAGTCTCAGATTCAGGCTCCACTTCCGGCTCAGGCTCGACCGGTGTCTGCATCTGATCCTGCACCACCTGTTCATCCACCCGTGGATCCAGCGCTGCCACCAGCGGTGAGCTCGACATGCTGTCCGGCATCGCCACGTGATGCAGCGGCGCGTCATCAACCTGGTGCAGATTGGTCACGGCTTTCGGGCGAATTCGCCACACCAGCACCAACGCAAAGAAGCTGAAAAACGCATACAGACTCTGGCTGCCGAGAAACTTCATCAACACACCCGCCAGCAACGGCCCGATGCTCGCGCCGACGCCGTACGTCACCAGCAGCATCGCCGTCAGCGAAACCCGGCGATCTCCCTCAACGTGGTCATTGGAAAACGCCACCGCCAGCGGATACAGACAGAACTGCACCAGCGAGCAGAAGAAGCCGACCACAAACAGCACCTCCAGCGGCACTTCCGGCATGATCGCCAACGGCAGCGCCGCCACCGCGAGGAACCCGGCAAAGCAGCGAATCAGCAGAGCACGATCATAGCGATCGGACAACCAGCCCAGCGGCCACTGCACCAGCAGTCCGGCAAAAATGCAGCTACCCATGAACAGACCGACCTGCTCGGTCGAGAGCCCTTGCTGCGAGGCATACAACGGCGCCAGACCGTAAAACGCACCGATGATCAAACCGGCACCCAGCACCGTACTCAGCGACTGCGGCACACGTTTAATGAAGAAGCGCGGTTCCATCGGCGCAGGATGCAGCGGCGCCGGGTGAATCCGTCGGGTCAGCGTCACCGGCACCAGGCACAGGGCGAAACACAGCGCGACCAACATCAACAGCTCCGGCCCCAGCCCAGGGTGCATGACCAGAATTAGTTGACCCAACACCAGCCCCAGATACGAAGCGATCATGTAACCGCTGAACACCATCCCACGCTGATTGGCATCGGCCTGCTCGTTGAGCCAGCTCTCGATCACCATGTATTGGCACATCATGCCCAGACCGACAATCGTCCGCAGCACCAGCCACGCCGGCAGCCAGTCCACCAGACCATGCCCGAGCACCGCCGCACCGACGATCCCGGCGCACGCCGAATAAGCCCGAATATGCCCAACACGGGCGATCAAGCGGTGACCGATCTTGCCGCCCAGCACCAGACCAAAATAGTTGCAGGCCATCAGCGCACCGACCCACAGCCCGTCGACATTGTCGGCGGCCAGGCGCAAAGCCAGATAAGTAGACAAAAGGCCCGAGCCGATCAACATCATCAGCGAGGCGAAATACAGCGCTCGAAAGGATTTCCAGATTTGGCGCATCGGCGTTCCGAGCGGCTCCTTGCAGTAAGTACCGGGCTATCAAACGATAGCCCGGTGGCGACAATTCGTCAGGCCTGGGCTGCTAGAACACGCCGTTCCCAGGGGGTAATTTCATCAAAGAAACTCGTCAACTCCATGGTCTTCGAAGCGATGTAGCCTTCGATGAACTCCTTGCCGAACAGTTCCATGGCCAGTTGGCTACGTTTCAGACGTTCGAGTGCGGCATGCAAGGTACACGGCAGCGACAGATTGTCCGGGACTTCAAATTCGCCCTGAATCGCTTCGGTCGGGTCCAGCTCATGCTCGATGCCATGCAAGCCCGCGGCCAGGCTGGCGGCGATTGCCAGATACGGGTTGGCGTCGGCGCCCGGCAAACGGTTTTCGACGCGACGGGCCACCGGCGAGCTGGCGGGAATCCGTAAACCGGCGGCGCGATTGTCATGTGACCAGCAGGCATTGTTCGGCGACGCAAATGGATGACACAGACGCTGATAGGAGTTCACGTTGGGCGCAAACAGCGCGGTGAATTCAGCCATGCCCGCCTGCTGTCCGCCGATGAAGTGGCGGAACATTGCGGTCGGCTGGCCCTTCTCGTCGCTGAACACATTCTTGCCGCTGCCGATCTCGACGATGCTTTGGTGAATGTGCATCGAACTGCCCGGCGTGTGCGCCAGCGGTTTGGCCATGCATACCACGGTCAGGCCGTGCTTGAGCGCGACTTCTTTGAGCAAGTGTTTGAACAGAAAGGTCTGGTCGGCCAGCAGCAGCGGATCACCGTGCAGCAAGTTGATCTCAAACTGGCTGACGCCCATTTCATGCATAAAGGTGTCGCGCGGCAAACCGAGGGCCGCCATGCATTTATAGACTTCGTTGAAGAACGGCCGCAGACCGTTGTTGGAACTGACGCTGAACGCCGATTGCCCATCCTCGCGGCGACCGTCGAGACCAACGGGTGGGCGGAACGGTTGATTCGGATCGGTATTGGGTGCGAAGACAAAGAATTCCAGCTCGGTCGCCACCACCGGCGCCAGGCCCAACGCCGCATAACGGGCGATGACTTTCTTCAACTGGCCACGGGTCGACAGGTTGGAGCTTTCGCCGGTCAGCTCATCGGCATCGCAGATCGCCCATGCGCGCGGTTCGTCGCTCCATGGCAACGGATGGATCATGCTCGGTTCGGCCACCAGCGCCAGGTCACCGTCATCGCTGCCGTAAAACTTCGCCGCCGGGTAACCGCCCATGATGCATTGCAGCAGCACACCCCGCGCCATCTGCAAACGCCGCCCTTCGAGGAACCCCTCGGCGGTCATCACCTTGCCTCGCGGCACGCCGTTCAAATCCGGCGTGACACATTCAATCTCATCAATGCCCGTCAATCGCTGTGCGAGTGAGCGCTGGCCATCGGTTGTCATGACGCAATCCTTGTTGTTGTGCGAGCCGCGAACGGCGACCCGGACAAAATAGGCTGCGCCTGTTCGGAATATCAAGCAGCGTCAAATAAATATCCGATCTTCTGTAGGAGCTGCCGAAGGCTGCGATCTTTTGATGTTGCCGTTAGAAACAAGATCAAAAGATCGCAGCCTTCGGCAGCTCCTACACGGGGAGAACGTTGCCGTCACGATCAGTCGAACGTCTCAGGGGAGGAAGAGGCTGAAGAGGCCGCCACCGAGTGGGCCGCCGTTGCTGATTTCGGTGCGTCCTTCGACGCCGTTGCGTTGGTGCAATGCGGCAATACGGTGGGCGAAATACAGACCCAATCCCGTGCTGCCGCTGCTGTGATTGATGCCCTGCACGTAATCGGCCTGACGCTCGAGCATCTCGGCCGGGTAACCGTCGCCGTCATCATTGATGGTCAGCACCAACTGCCCCGCCTCGTCGCTGACAGTAATCAGCAACGACTCGCGGGCATAGCGGATCGCATTGTTGATGCAGTTGCCGAGCACCGAAGCAATCAGTTCACGGTCGAAGAAACCCAGCGGACACAGCGGATCAATTTCATAGGTGGCGATGATCCCGCGACTGGCGAACACTTCCTGATGCGCCGCCAGTTGCGCCTCGATGAAGTCGTCGAGTTCGTGATACGCCGGCTGCAACGGCATCTGATTAACACCGAGCTTATACAGCCCGAGCAACTGCACGAGCATGCCGTTGAGGTGAGCGAACTCGAAGTCGATCACGCCCAGCTCAGAACCCTCGCGCTGCGCTGGCGGCAACCGCGCCAGCCATTGGCTGTGGGCCTGCATGAGCATCGCCAGCGAGTTCTTCATGTCGTGTACGGTGGAGGCGATCACCGTGGAAAAATCCAGTGTTTGCTCGTCGTGGTTCATTCGCCAAACGCCTTGCTTTTCAGCTTCTGGTAACGCGCATGACGCGCGTCGGTGTCGGGCATCAGGCCGACCATTTTCAGGCAGGCCCGACATTCTTCCAGCTCCGCCGACGGCACCGACGTGTCGGTACCGTGCAGCAGCGACTGGGCCAAGTTCAGCGCAATACTGATGTTCTTCGGCTGCAACTTCAGCGCCTTGCGGAACACCTCGCGGGCCTCCACCAGATTGCCGGTCTTGTACACGCGCACGCCCTGACGGTTGAGGTCGGCAGCGGCGTTGCTCGAACTGAGGATAGTCGGGTCATCGGTAAGCTTGGCGATGTCTTTCATCACCGCCGGATCATCGCCGTAGATCTCCGCGCAGCTCTTGAGCATTGAAGTGCCCGCCTCGGCCTGACCGAGCATTTGCAGTTGTTTGGCCACCAACAGCGCGGCCTCAGGACTCATGAATTGCTCCATGCCGTCGAGACGCAACATCGCTTGTTCGGTGAGTTTGTCAGCGGTTTCGGCATCGTTGAGCAACAGGCTGGTGGCCTTCATCAACCGCGCACGAATTTGCAGGCCCGGGTCGCTCGGGTTTTCCTTGGCCACGGCGCTGAGCGTGGTGTTGATCTCGAGTCGTGTGCGCGTATCGAGACCGCGCTCGCTGCCCTTGCTGATCAACGCGTGGGCCAGACCGAGATTGCTTTCCGCATCCTTGAAACGCGACTGCGCGCCCTGCGCCACGGCCTGCCGATAAGCCCGCGAGGCGGTGTCAAAATCTTCATTGGTCATCGCCAGTTTGCCGAGCAAGGCCTGCCGGCGCACCGCCAGCGGCGACAAGCGAATCGCCTCTTCAAGCACCCGCTGCGCGCCTTTGGTATCACCCTCCGCCACCAGCACATCGGCCATGCCGTCATACAGCGACGGCATCATCGGAAACACCTTCAGGGCTTTTTCGTAAACGCCTTTGGCCTGCGCAATCTGCCCGCGCTTGAACAACAGTTTGCCCAACCCGGCAAACGCCCACGGCAAAGGCCGGTCAGCAATGATGCCGTCGTAGAGGCGCTCCAGCGCTTCGTTCTGATTGAGATCGCGCAGCGCATCGGCGCGGTAACGCAGGCACAACGGCGAGTAGCGAATGTCCTGCTTGCACAACGCGATGCAGGCGTTAAGCACCTCAACCGGTTTGCCACGGTCGAGGGCCTGCAGAATCGGTTTGAGCAAAGTCTTGCGCTGCTCCAGACGCTCCAGTCGCTGCGCCAGACCCGAACGGTTGAACGGCTTGGTCAGATACGCGTCCGGCTCATGCTCCAACGCACTGAGCACCATCGCCTGACTGGTCTCGGCGGTGACCATGACAAACACCGCTTCATGGCTGATGAGCTTTTCCAGCATCAGGTCTTCAAGCACCTGCTGACCGTTCTTCTTGCCGTCGCCGAGATGGAAATCCTGCAGGATAAAATCGTAGGATTTCTGCGCACACATCTTCAGCGCCTGCTCGCCGGTGTCGGCGGTGTCGACGTCCTTGACCCCAAGCTCACGCAGCATCGAGCGAACCGAACTGCGAAAATCCGAGAAATCATCGACGATCAGAAAACGCTTTTGGTGATACGACAGCATCGAAGATTTCCAGGCAATTGAAGTGAGGGCAATTTCGGGCGCGACGATGATAGCTGGCGGCAAAATGCTATCAAGCAATTTCACGCGACTTTGAAGTCACCGAGTACGTTATCGGCAACGGGTGGCGTTCCCTGAGGGTGGGTGCCTGAAGATTCCTGATGTGTTTGTCGGAGCGCGATGCTGAAAAAGAAACCAACTCAGCCAGATCACTTTCACATTGCTGGAAACCCCAAACGAAAGGCACAAAAAAGCCCCACCGGGACTGTCCGGAATGGGGCTTTGAAATGTGGTGTCCCAGGCGGGGTTCGAACCTGCAACCTTCCCCTTAGGAGGGTAGAAAATAACCCTTAGCAATCATACACTTACCTTATAAATCAGGCAGTTAGCGTGTGGTTGTATCCGGTCAATCTGGCTGATATTGTGCTTTCTGCTGGTACATTGCTGGTACGGACATGAAAGCCAAGATCACACAGAAGCTAATCAACAGCCTCAAGCCTGAGGAAAAGCACTATCGGGTGTTCGATACCGATCAGCCTGGCTTCTTCATCAGGGTACAGCCAACCGGCCATATGGCCTACATGGTTTCGTGGGCACGCAACCGGGAACGATCCCTGGGCCGTGTAGGCACTCTCACGCTTGCCCAGGCCAGAACCGAGGCTGCCCGGTACCTCGCGGACGCTCACGAGCATGGGGAGCCGCTGGCGGTCACACGGGATAGACGGGGGTCAGCAACCCCCAGCCTACGCCAGTTCATCGACGACACTTACATGCCATGGTTCCGCGCACACCATCGTGGCGACGAAAAGACGCTCTACAACCTCGACAACAACTTCGACACGATCATGCCTCAGCGCTTAGACGCGATCACTGGGCGCGATCTGGAGCTACTGCGCACCGGCTGGCTCAATGCTGGCAACAAGCCCTCGACGGCCAATCGCAAGATGGGCTCGATCAGCGGCGTGTTCTCCAGGGCGGTCGATTGGGAGTATCTGCCCTCCTCGCCCCTGGACAAGATCAAGCCGTTGAAGGTGGACACTAAGGGCCAGGTTCGATACTTGTTGAAAGACGAAGCCAAGAACCTCAGAAACGCACTGGAAGTTAGAGAGCATCGCGCATGCCTGGAACGTGACAGTGCAAACCAGTGGCGCACCGAGCGCAATAAAGTCCTTTTCCCGGACCTTAAAGAAATGGTATTCAGCGACCATTTAAAGCCGATGGTACTGGTGTCTCTGAATACTGGAATGAGGCGCGGCGAACTATTTAGCCTGACTTGGCCGATGGTCAACTTCCAGACTAAAACAATTACAGTCGGAGGTGACACTGCAAAGACTTCTGAGACTCGCCATATACCAATGAACGCCGAAACCTTCAATACGTTGAAGGCATGGAAAGATCAAAGCGGAGAATCAGCCTTTGTATTCCCTGGCCTGGAGGGCGGGCGGATGGAGGACGTTAAAAGCGCCTGGTTGAAGCTGCTGAAAGATGCGTGCATCGTAGGCTTTCGCTGGCATGACATGCGTCACGACTTCGCGTCACGCCTCGTAATGGCGGGCGTTCCGCTCAACACCGTCCGGGATCTGTTGGGGCACACCGATATAAAAATGACGCTGAGGTATGCCCACTTAGCGCCAGACGTTAAAGCGGCGGCGGTAGAGCTTATTTAGAACTCGATGTCATCATCAAACGGACTGTAAGGCTTGATAGTTGACGAATTTTTATCCTTTTCAACCCGTGCTCTCAGGCTGTCCCATGCGTTCCTTAGTGCATCGAAGTTAAAATAGCTTTTTTTTATCGGGCAGTTTTCACTATCCCAAAAAAATGGGCTGAATTTTATTGTGTCCCATATGCGCAACTCATCGTAAGTTAATACTTCTGGTGCGACAAAACACATATTGATGAATCTGAGAGATTCGTCAGTTGACCAGACATCATCTAGAAACTCAGATACGCTTGGGCCGTTTAACTTTACGTCCTGCTGCGCGATAGCTTGGGAAATCGCCCATTCAATCACCGCTGTAAGAGACCTCTTTTGAAGTCGGCCCATGATGTCGAGTGCAAACTTTATTTTTGGATCGATCCGAACCCCGACACTTACGGTTGTGGCGGTCTCGCCTGTGCGCTTGCTTGTCTTCGTGGCCATATCTTTCCCGCTCCTGCTGGTCAGTTTGACTGAATTCTGACCACCAAGCAGAGAACTGTCAATCCGTGCAAATCCGGTACTGTTTAGCAAATGCTTGCACATTTAGTTTTTTGCAGTATATGCTAGATCCAGCTGGCGGCACGAGCCACCACGAAACCGGAGATTTAGTATGACCCATCCTCACCAAACCCCTGCCCTCGCCCTGGGCATCGACGAAGCTGCCCGTGTGATCGGCGTAGCCCGCTCGATGCTGTACGAGATCGTTGCCCGCGGTGAAATCGAGAGCTTCAAGCTCGGTCGCCGCCGTCTGATCTTGGTCAAAAACTTGGACGCGTACATCAACAAAGTTGCCAAGGAGAACGTTCGATGAAACGCCCACCAGCCCTGACCGCCGAATGCTTCCACCCGACCGTGCTGAACAAACTCATCGTTGATTTTGAAACGGAGACAGTTCTTATCGAGGGTCTGTCTGACCTCGGCACCAGCATCATCGACTTGAAACAATTGGACCTCCACGAAGCCCCCGAAGAGTTCCTTCTCAAGCTCTTCGACCCAGCCCATGCACGACTGATCTGCGGTTTCAGAAATCGGTACATGAGGCTGTTCTCGTGAGCGTCCGCATCATCGGGGGTGACCAGAAAATTTTGGGCACCCTTCAACTCCCGGCCAGCACCCGCCTGGTTGATCTGGAGCTACTGCGCCGCCTTGGCGCTCACCGAGTAGAGGTGATTCATGAGCAAGCAAAAACGCGCCCTTGAAGCGCAAGCACGGGAGGTCGCAGTGCGTCATGGCTGCATCGCCGTCCGGTCCACCAAGCGCCTGCCGATCAACGGTGGTGGTGGGTTCCAGGTGGTAGATGCGGAGACGTGTTTCGTCAAAGCAGGACAGCGCTTCGATCTGAGCGCTGAACAGGTAATCCAATTTTTCGAGGGGAACCCAGCATGAACCGAATGAACAGACAAGTCGTAAAAGGTGACGCCGAGCTGATGATGGACGCCGGCATATTCATGAACACCATTGCCGAGCTGGTCAGCGACAACCTGACAGAAGAAACCTGCGACGAAGGTAATCCGTTCTTGAACGGCTATCGCCTGGATGGGCTCATGAAAGGTTTGAAGCTGGCAGGATCGAGCCTGTGCGCTCGTAGCGAGGATCTGACCGAAGTGATCGAGGAAGCGGAAACGAAGGAGGAGAAGTTGGCCCAGGCAGCGTTGGAGCGCCGCCAGGGTCGTGACACAACTGGAAAGGGCAATGTCGGGGCAGAGTGTGGCACGCAGCGCGCAGCCTGACAATCCTCTGACCCCAAGCGAGGGGGGTGCAGTTTTCTTGCACCCCCTTTGCGCCTGACTGTGAGCCGCTGAATGGAATGCCTAGCCACAAAACTACTTCGCCGTGGAGACGCGGTGAGCATTGAGCGTGGGCAGCTCGCCATTCAACCGGCGAGCGGCAAGCCCGTACCGCCGGAGTGGATCAGTACCAACCGGGCCAGAATTTGCCGTGAAGTGCTTATGTCGGTGGGCCTGGATGCATTCGAGTACGTAGGCTATTCGACTGGGCACTACGGCAAAACCCGGAGCGCCGGTATCACGCTTCAATTTGTCTCGGTGCTGTCCGGCCAATCTGTCTACGCCGTGTTCAACGCCGATCTGACACGTCAGCGCAACACTGCCACTGGCAAGGCTGGCGCGCTGCTACCCAAGGGACAGTTCCGTATCGGTAAGCGCAGCAATTTCTACAGGTTCTGGTTGAGCGCCGGCCTGCAGATGCCCGATCGGTTGCAACGGTTCTACAAATGCATGGGCAAATTATCGACTGTTTTGATGGCTGGCGCGGTTAGTAATGACCGCTTTGATGTGCAGACGCTTCAGCCGCTGACCATCTCCGCAGACGAGGTTAGCCGGGCACTCTCAGGGCACAAGGAGGGCACAACCAAGGCACAAGGAGGGCACAAGGAGGGCACAAAGTCAGGGCACAAGGAAATGGCTACAGGCCAAGAAACACAAGGGCTACAGCCGATTCCAACTACGGGCGCTTCAAACTACGGAAACAAGGTAATAAGGGAGGAAGGTTACAAGACCTTTCCTTACACCCCTATAGATACCCCTAAGCCACCCCAGGAGCAGAGTGTGGATGAGTGGCTAGACGCATACGGTCCAGCCTGATCTACATCACCGTAAATCCGGGTATGTACCGGCAGGCCAAATACCCGGAAAGCCGGTGATTCGCCGGTTTTACATACGGGAAAATCACACATGTACCGACTCCACAAAATTGCGGAGTCGGGGTAATACCGGGAAATCCGGCATTACTTCTGGATTTGAAATCCGAAAGGGTCACTGCACTTTTCGGGTAGTGCCCCAAGCAAGGGTCGGATTTGAAATCGCACCATTCAATCAAGCCAAACTTGGCCCGATTTCAAACGCGACCAAGTCCAAACCATGAAACAGGGGGTTTCACCTTGAACACAATGAAACAGGGGGTTTCAGAGGATCAGCGAACCCGCATCCTCGATCTGCGCCGCCGTCACTCGTTCCGGGAGGTCTCCCAAATCACCGGCATACCCCTCGGCACGGTCAAGACCATCGTCAGCCGGTCGGGTGCCTTTCGGGACAATGAGGCCCACCGGGCACTGTTCTGCCTGCCGCCGATGCAGGTAAGCGCCGGAACATCGCCAGCCGTGCAAGAGCTACCACCGCAGCAAGGTGTGACTGGGGATCGTGACGTTGACGCCCTGCTGTGGCTTCGCGAGGTGATCGGCACCGGACACCCTGGACACATCGAGGCGGCGATGGAAGCGGCAAAGCGCATCAAGACGCCGTTCAAGCAGCTTGAGGAACGCTACCGCCACTGGCTCCAGGCCAAGCACCCAAACAACATGTTCGCAGCCTTGTCGTCGTTCGACCTGGGCAACCTTGAGAGCTTGGCCAAGTCGTCAGTGGAGAAACTCAGAAGGCAGACAGAGGCCAGGTCGCGTTTCGGTGACAGGATTTTCAGCCTGACCGATGCTGAGGTGTTCTGCGCTTCGGTGCTCGATGGATTGAAGCCTGTTGACCACTTTGACCTGGACAAGTCCGAGGTTGCCGCCAGGTTCACAGCCAGGCCCGATCTGATGCCAAACACCCTGAGCGACTGCATCTACGAGCTGGAGTACTGGAACAGCCTCTACTGGCTTCGCAATGCATGTGAACGCTACTCCGGTGATCCTGCCCCAGAAGCGTCGGCCCGTGACTGGTTTGTGTTTGAGCTGCTGGCGCAGATACGGCCACGACACAAGGACGAGGCCAAGGCTGTGATGCGGTATCTGAGCATCAGCGGTCGTGCCGATCATCGACAGGACTGTGATCGCATCATCGACAACCTGCTGGGATGACCGTTCGTCAGAAAGGATATAGGCCCATTCGTACCCTCAGACACTACCGTACACAAGTAGACAAAGCCTATGCCTGACGCACGATAAGCCACTGTTTTGACAAGTAAAACCCGCCTATGGTGAGCCCTGAGAAACCCTCATCCCATAGGAATTACCCCATGAAACTCAACGCCCTTCGTGAGCAGCGATCCACCAAAGTCGCCGCGATGAAACTACTGGTGGACAAAGCCTCGACGGAGAGCCGCGACCTGTCTGCCGAAGAAATTACACAGTTCGACGCCCTCAAGGTTGAGGAGCGCACCCTGGCCGCTCAAGTCGAGCGTGCCGAATACCTGGGCGACCTTGAGCGTCGTTCTGCCGGTGAGCCGGTATCGGGAAACCCTTCTGCTGACTTCGACCGCCTGGCCGGTTCGGTGTCCGTGGTCAAGGTTCTGAAAGCCCAGATGGAAGGCCGTAGCCTGGACGGCGCCGAAGGCGAATATGCCAAGGAAGCCGAAAAGCGCAGTGGCCGTAAAGCCGAGGGTGCATTCGTTCCATTCAAGAGCCTGGAGAAGCGCGCCAACACCACCGTGACCGCGCCGGAACTGATCGGCACCGACCATCGCGCCCAAGACTACATTGGCCCGCTGCGTGAAAGCCTGGTGGCCCGTGCGCTGGGTGTTCGTGTCCTGTCCGGTCTGGTGGGCAATGTGTCCATTCCGAAGTTCGGTAGCGGTCTGGAAACAGGTTGGATCACCGAAGGCCAGCCGGTGCCCGAGGGCCAAATGTCTTTCGACGGCGTGACCCTCACACCCAAGCACGTTGGCGGCAAGACCGAAATGTCCCGCCAGCTCTTGCAGCAATCGTCGCCCGGCATCGAGCAGTTGGTGCGTGAGGATCTGTCGTTCCTGATCGCCAAGCAAATCGACCGCGCCATTATCAACGGATCCGGCGCTGCTGGTGAACCACGCGGCATCCTGAACACCCTGGGCATCCAAACCGCCGACATGCCGGATACCTGGCTTGAAGTGCTGGCGATGCTCCAGAAGCTCGATGACGTGGAAATCGCCAACGGTCGCTGGCTGACCACCTCGACCATCCGCACCCTGTTGGCCGGTACTGAAAAGGTCGTGGGTTCCGGTAGCGGCTTCCTGTACCAAGGCGGCACCCTGGCTGACCTGCCACTGACCACCAGCAAGAACGTACCGGAGAAAAAGCTGATCCTGGGCGACTTCTCCCAGGTGCTGCTGGGTGTCTGGTCCGAGGTGGACATCTTGGTAAATCCATACAGCGAACCGGCCTACAGCCGAGGCGGTGTGCAGGTTCGTGCAATGGCCACCCTCGATACGGCAGTGCGTCACCCGCAAGGCTTTGTCGTAGCGACCGGGGCTTAATCATGGAACGGCGTACCTTCAGCATCGCGCAAAAGGGCCGGACGCTGCACGGTTACGCCGCCCGCTTCGGTGAACCTGCTGCCATTGGTGGATTCACTGAGGTTATCCAGCCGGGGGCGTTCACGCGCTCCCTTGCAGGACCTGCCGCCGCCAGTATCCGAGCTATTTACGAGCATGACGATTCAGCCCTGTTGGGCCGTGTCGGAGCGGGCACCCTGCGCCTTAAAGAGGATGACGTGGGCCTGGCCTTTGAGCTGGACCTACCAGATACCACCCTGGGCCGCGACGTGGCCGAACTGGTCAAGCGTGGCGACCTGGACGGATGCTCATTTGGCTTTGTGTCGGTCACTGAGCAATGGGAAGGCGAGCAGCGGAGCTTGCAATCCGTCGATCTGCACGAAATCACCATTACCGCCAATCCCGTCTATCTGACCACCACCGTATCGGTGCGCAGCCGCAAGCCCATGCACGCCCTGGCGAACGCTCGCCGGTATCTGGAAATCCTGGAGTGCATCCGATGAAAAAGTGGCTTGGCCGGATGTTTGAAACCCGCAACAACACACCCGCTTTTGACACCTATTACGACCGTTTCGCCACTGCCCAAAACGTGGCGGGCGTGACGGTCAATGTGAACAGCGCCGAGTCAATCAGTGCCGTGTATGCCGCTGTAGCAGCCATCAGCGAAACCGTGGGTAGCCTGCCGCTCGACGTGTACCGCAACACCGAGGACGGACGGGAGAAGGCCAAGACCCACCCGCTGTATCGCCTGCTGCATGATGCGCCCAACCACTACCAGACCGCCCTGGAGTTCCGGGAGCAGATGCAGCGCCATATCTTGCTGCGCGGTAATGCCTACGCCGAGATTGTTTGGTCGTCTGCTGGCCGAGTGGAAGCCCTTCTGCCCCTGCACCCTGACGGCGTGTCGATCCTGCGCACCAGCACCGGGGCATTGCTCTATGAGACCACCAACAAGGAAGGCCGGACCAAGCGCCTGCTGGCGGATGAAGTCTTGCACCTGCGCTATCACAGCGATGACGGCATTCTCGGTCGCTCGCCTATTCAGGTCGCCAGGGAGACGGTGGGCCTTGCACTGGCCGAGCGTACCCACGGCGCCATGATGTTTGCACAGGGCACCAAGTTGTCGGGTGTGATCGAGACTCAACCCGGCACCACGAAGGTACAGGCCAGGGAGATTCGCGAGTCGTGGTCTGAGGGTTATTCGTCGGTGGCCAACCACGGCAAGACCGGCGTACTGCCCCAGGGCGCCACATTCAAAACTGTCTCGATGACCTTGGAGGATGCGGAGTGGATCGAGGCACGCCGCCTGTCCGTTGAGGAAGTGGCCCGCCTGTTCCGTGTACCGCCTGTGCTGATCGGTGATCTGCGCGAGGCCAACTACTCCAACGCCGTGGAGCTGGGCCGGTACTTCGTCACCCACACACTGCGCCGCCACCTGGTCGCATGGGAGCAGGCCATCAACCGTGTGTGCCTGACCAGTCCGGCGTTCTTTGTGGAGTTCAACGTGGAGGGTCTGTTACGTGGTGACAGCCTCAACCGTGCCCAGTTCTATGAGAGCGCTATCAGCACCGGGTGGATGCTCAAGAGTGAGGCCCGCCGCATTGAGAACCTGCCAACCATTGAAGGTATCGACGATGACAAAGAGACCAAGACTCAAGACCCTGCCGCCCCGCCTCAAGGAGGCCCCAACCCCACTGGAGGCAATGAAGGCAAGAGCAAAGGAGAAGAAGAATGAGCAAGTACAAACCGAAGGCCAGGGTAGTCCCACTCAATAGCGCAGCGTGGCAGAGCCTGCGTGCGTGTGTCCTGGCAGAGGAGCCACTGTGCCGCTGGTGCCTGGCCCGTGGCCTGTATGTAGCCAGCACTGACGTGGACCACATCAACAACGATGGCGACGACAACCGTAGAGAGAACCTGACTGGCATGTGCCACTCCTGCCACTCGATCAAGACAGCTCAGGACATGGGCAAGGGCACGACAAGGGGCCACGGCCTGAACGGCCTCCCGCTCGATCCTGCGCACCCCTGGAACGCGGGCCGAAGCGCACCAGAACGGTGCGTGAGCGAAAGATCACGAGGAACCACTCCGCCCCGCACCGCGCCCGACCTGCTTTCTTAACGCTAACTGCCTGAAAATCATGAAAACGACTGACCGCCGCCCCCGATCTGATAGTGCCAAGGCCGCTGTAGCAGCCAGCCAGGCCGTAGCGCTTGGCCCGCTCCAGCCGCCGGCCCATGTCCGGCTGCGCGAGTCTGATCGCCCCTTCTGGAATGCCATTGTGACCGCTCGCCCACGCGATACCTGGACCGACGCCGACCTGGTGCTGGCCGGCAATCTCGCCCGGGCGTATGCCGATATGGAAACCCTGCAGGAGAGCATCGAGCGCGACGGCATGTTGATCGAGGGCAAGATCAACCCGGCGTGCGACCTGCTGGACAAGATGACCCGCCGCGCCCTGGCGACTGGTCGACAACTGATGGTCGCCACCATCGCCACCGTGGGCAAGGCCCAGGACATTCACAAGGGTGCCGCACTGGAACGTGGAGCGCGCCAACATGAGGATGACGATCTGATCCCGACACTGGGGACGCTGCAATGACCCGCGCCGAAAAGATCATCGCCTTTATCGAGCGATACTGCGTCACCCCCGAGGGCGCGGACGTGGGCAAGCCTATGCTGCTGGCAGAGTTCCAGCGCCAATTCCTGCGCGACGTGTACGACAACCCCGCTGGCACACGGCGGGCAATTCTGAGCGTGGCACGCAAGAACGGAAAGTCTGGACTGATCGCCGGCCTGCTGCTGGCGCACCTGGTCGGCCCCGAGGCCAAGCAGAATAGCCAGCTCGTGTCGGGAGCCATGAGCCGCGACCAAGCCGCCCTGGTATTCAACCTCGCCAGCAAGATGGTGCAACTGTCGCCGTCCCTGTCCAAGATTGTCCGCATCGTGCCCAGCGGTAAACGTCTGCTGGGGCTGAACCTGAACACCGAGTTTCGCGCCCTGGCTGCTGATGGCAAGACCGCACACGGCCTGTCTCCCGTGCTGGCCATCCTCGACGAGATTGGTCAGATACGCGGGCCACAATCTGACTTTGTTGACGCCATCACCACGAGCCAGGGAGCGCACGAGGCGCCGCTGCTGATCGCCATCAGCACTCAGGCAGCCAATGACGCCGACCTGCTGAGCCAGTGGATCGACGACGCCAAGATCAGCAAAGACCCTCGTATCGTGTGCCGGCTCTACGCTGGCGCCGAGGGCTGCGACCTGATGGACGAGGAAGCGTGGAAGGCAGCCAACCCGGCACTGGGCCTGTTCCGTTCCGAGACCGATCTGCGCGAACAGATGCAACAGGCCGAGCGGATGCCCAGCATGAGCAACACCGCCCGCAACCTGCTACTAAATCAGCGCGTAAGCCTGGACAGCCCATTTATCAGCCCAGACGTGTGGGCGCTTTGCGATGCCGAGCCGGAGCCATTCGAAGGGCCGGTATACGCCGGCCTCGACCTGTCTGCCAGAACCGACCTCACAGCCCTGGTGCTGATCGGCAGGGCCGGGGGCGTATGGCAGGTTCGCCCCTACTTCTGGACGCCCGAGCAAGGAGTATTCGACCGGGCCAGGAAAGACCGTGCGCCGTATGACGTGTGGGCGCGGCAAGGATTCATACGCACCACGCCAGGCGCCACCGTGGACCTGGAAGCCGTCGCCCTCGACCTGGCCGAGATACTGAGCGATTGCGACGTGGCTGCAATCGCGTATGACCGCTGGCGCATCGATGTGCTGAAAAAGGAACTGGAGCGCCTGGGCCTCGAACTGCCGCTGGTGCCACATGGCCAGGGCTTCCGAGATATGGCGCCGGCGCTCGATGCTCTGGAAGGCGAACTGCTGAATGGCCGACTCGCTCACGGTGGCCACCCAGTCTTGACCCTGTGCGCCGCCAATGCTGTGGCAGTGAAAGACCCAAGCGGCAACCGCAAGCTGGACAAGAGCCGCCGCACTGGCCGCATTGACGGTCTGCAAGCCCTGGCAATGGCGTTCGGTGCCTCGCTGGTGGCTGAGACTCCCTTTGATAGCGACACCGAGGTATTTTTCGTATGACCACCGTGACCCTGGATGAAGCCAAGCTACACCTGCGCGTCGATCAAGACTTTGAAGACGACTACATCACGTCGCTGATCCTGGCTGCCGAGGGGCACGTCAGCATGTACCTAGGCGATGACTTGCCCGAGACTATGCCCGCCCCAATCAAGGCCGCTGTCCTGCTGCTGGTGGGCGATCTATACGAGAACCGGGAACGTCAAGGCGACCGGACGCTGACCGAGGGCACCGCGTACACGCTACTACTGGCGCCGTACCGCTCGATGAGTGTGGTGTGATGCAGGCCGGGAAACTGCGCTACCCGGTGTCGATTGAGAAGCCGGTAGACGTTCGGGACAGTCTGGGCGGCTTTATTCGCACCTGGGTAGAGGTCAGTCGGGAATGGGTCGATATCGAGAGCATCAGCGGCAAGGAGTTCATGGCCGCCCAGGCGCCCCAGGCCCAAACCATTTACAAGATTACCCTTCGCTATCGTGATGACCTGGTGTCGAGCTGGCGCATACGGGAAGGCGTGAAGCTGTACGAGATCACCGCCGTACTGCCCGACAGTCGCCGCCGGCGGATAGAGCTTATGTGCAAGACCGGGAAGTAATCCGCGCCACGTTTTCAGTATTCGCAAAACGTGGCGCGGAATTCAAATCTGTCAGCCTGACAGAATTAAAAAAGGCCCCGCCTGGTCAATCAGTGCGGGGCCTTTCTTTATGCTGGCGCTGGTACGCTGCTGGTACGGCAAACCGGATCTGGTAGGTAAATCCGGCGAAACCCTTGAATTATATGGTGTCCCAGGGCCGGTTCGAACGGCCAACCTTCCCCTTAGGAGGGGGATGCTCTATCCAATTGAGCTACTGAGACACTGAGTTGTCGCGGGCAGACGCGTCGCGACGGACGGCGTGCATGGTAACGGCCAGGCCCTGATTTGTCATGTCATCCGTAGGGCTTTTTAAGTGTAGGCAGGCGCCCTGCAAGGCTGCGGGATGTTTTACCGTGCATTTTGCACTACCACAAAATGCCATCATTGCAGATTGCAACCCAAGCGCTGCGAAAAACCCTCTCAAATGCTTGTTTTTAAAGGACTTAACAGCGGTTAGACTGTTGGCACGGCGGGTGCTATGTCTGTTCCATAGAAGAATAATCGGAGTCCGCCTCATGAACAGCACCCTCTTGGTTGCAAACGCAATCGCATTGGCGGTCTTGGTGGGCTTTCACTTCGCCCCGGATAGTCATGAGACGGTCGCCCAGCGCATGCCACATTACCTGCAAGTGCAGAAGCAGCCGCAACTGGCGGTGCTGAGCGATCAGGGCAGCTACGGCCCAAGAGCTGTAAGCGAGGCTGAACAGGCTTTGCCGGCGCAGGTTTCCGAACGTCTGGTTTTTTGAAATATCTTCAGGAGTACAGCATGTCCAAATCAGCTGCAGGATTTCTGATCCTCGCTTTATTGAGTGGCGTTTTGCATTTTTCGCTGTTCGAGGACACCCAGGTCACCCTGCCCCTGATCGGCTGCGGCGTGTTTGCGGTGTTGTTTGTGCTGGCGCTGGTGGCCGGGCGTCGGATCAAGTTTGACCCGGTGCTGCGTTGAAATTGAGCACATCCAGCAATTGATTGACGGCGGTCGCCAGATCGCCGGAGTTGTCGATCAGATTCACGGGCGTGTCGCTGGCTCGTCGGTCTTTGAACAGCGCATTGCGCGCCAGCCTCGCATCGATTTGCTCAAGGGTCTCACGACCTCGTTTGAGCAAGCGTTCACGCAACACTTCATCCCTCACCGTCAACAGCACTGGCACCAGCGTTGGATACAGCTCCTGCGCTTGACGCAGGTTGGCCCGCGAGCCATTCACCAAGACGTTTCGCCCTTCTTTAAGCCACCGATCCATTTCTACTGGAATGCCGTAAGCGAGGCCATTAGCGTGCCAGGCCAGCGCGAAGTCACCGGCTTGCTGGCGGCGCTCAAACTCTTCTGGCGTAACGCCGACCGCGTCCTCACCCACAGACTCCGCTGATCGGGTAATCACTCGGCGAATGATCTCGCAATTCATCGCAAGCAAAGGTTCGCGTGCGGCCTCGATCAGGCTGTCCTTGCCTGAACCGGACGGCCCCATCAGATAAATAAGCTTGCCATCCATCCTGAAAATGCCCTCTGGCACGGGTCTGCCCCTAGTAAATCGGCAAATTGCCACTATCCTGTACAGGTAAGGAACAAGGATAGAAAGCCGCATAGCATGCACGTTCTGAGGTCTTTGGACACCCATTGATGTGCAACAGGAAGCGGCCAGTGATTCGGACGAAGGCAAAGATTTCAAACCAGTCCGCATTTCTGACAATTGGTGCTGGCATTACGCCTTTACCCGGCTCAATATTTGTCACAGAATTGACGCCAATGAACTGGCAATTTTGAGGCATGATGCGCGCCTCTTAACAATTCAGGTTGAACCATTTGGTCCGGATGCTTGTCCTATCACACATCCTGCGGCCATTCCCGAGAACCGCTCCCCTGAACTAACCGGTTAAATATATGCGCCCATTGAAACAGGCAATTTATTCCAGCCGTACGGCTGACAAGTTCGTCGTACGTCTGCCAGACGGAATGCGTGAACGCATTGCCGAGGTGGCTCGCAATCATCATCGCAGCATGAACTCCGAAATCATCGCGCGCCTTGAACAGAGCCTTATTCAAGAAGGTGCACTGGGCGAAGAGCTGAGCATGCGCCTGGACAGCCCTGAGCTGTCGCTTCACGAACGTGAGTTGCTGCAACGCTTCCGCCAGCTGTCGCACCGTCAACAGAACGCATTGGTGTCGTTGATCGCCCACGACGCCGAGATGGCCGCAGACGCGTCCTGAGCTACACCGAATATCTCAAGCCAGCATGATTGCTGGCTTTTTTTTGCCTTCGTTTTGGCTGATCAAACACCGTACCTGTGGCGAGGGGATTTATCCCCGCTGGAGTGCGCAGCAGTCCCAATGTTTTTGGGGCCGCTGCGCAGCCCAACGGGGATAAATCC